>DAOVPS010000057.1:0-15511 GCA_030629105.1 Candidatus Heimdallarchaeota archaeon | reverse complement strand
TATCTACTATTTCAATTACTAAGTTGGAAGTGTTTTCAGTAAAATATTGCATGTTGAAAATAGCTGCATCTCCCAGATTTATTTCAAAAAGAGTTCCATTAACATGTTGTTCGATTGAACCTAAATCATCAGAACAAATTGTAATTACAGTATCAGTCGCTCCAAGAAATAAAGTTGGTAAACTTACAATAAGAAACATCATAATGAATGGTACAAATACAGTTATCAGAATTGTTTTCCAAGTAAAGACTAGTCTCAAATCTTTCCTTAATATTGCTCCAAACTGACTTTTCTTTTTCATTTGCCTTCCTCCACTACAAGATCCTCTTGAGTTTTTGTTGTGTTAAATTCCTTTCCAATTTTGAAAGCAGAAATAATTGCTTCTTCAAAATCTGAATCTGGAGCATACGTTTGAATAACTTCTCCTTTCGTTCCTTCAAATACTAATTCTCCATCCTTCAAAATCCCTGTATGTGTTGCTAAATCTTCTAAATCGGAAATAATATGGGAAGACATAACTACTGTTCTTCCTTCTTTCTCTACCAGATCACGTATTATATCTCGAACTAATTTCGCACGTGCGATATCAAGCCCTGTTGTAGGTTCATCTAGAATTATTAAATCACCACTTGAGATGATAGTTCTAACTAAACTAATAACTCGTTTTTCTCCACCAGATAATTTCCCGAAATTGAGATCTAATTTATCTTCCATCTCTAATAATCTGAGAAGTTTCTCCATATCTATAGTTGCTTCAAGTTTATCCACACCTACAATAGAAGTAAACAGGAGAATGTTATCTCGGGTTTTGAAATCCTTATAACCAGCACTTTGTTGTGATAAGATGCCAATTTCTGATCTAACTAGTTCTGGATTACTCACAACATCAACTCCTTGAACATAAACTTCTCCGGATGTAGGTTTGAGAATTCCAGTTAAAATTCTAATAGTGGTAGTTTTACCAGCACCATTTGGACCTAAGAGAGCGTAAATGCTTCCTTTTGGGATCTTCAATGAAATATTTTTCAGAATTTGTTTAGATCCAAAGCTTTTGCATAAATTCTTTGTCTCAATAATGAAGTCTTTTGACATTTCTATCACTTATCAGGGATTATACGAAATAGGGTTAACGAATAAATTTAATCTTACTGGATTGGAATAGAGAGACTGAGTATAAAAACAAGTTCAAATCTCTAAAAATTGTTTTGTAAGGAAATTTCGGAATGTTATTTCTTCAAATAAAATTTATGTCTTGGAGTTTTTTCAATTCCTCCTTCCCAGACAAATTCTAATTTTCTTTCTATGATTTTGTTCTTTTCGAATTTTTTCAAATATTGATAAATTATTGGACTGAAAGATAACCCATTAATTGGTGAGAGATCATTGAATTCCTCCTTTGTTAATCCAATCTTCTCACTGTTATTCATAATATACACCCAAATACCCGCAACATCATTTTGTTGATTTTTTATTGCTTCAAGAACTATATTTGAGAATTCTTCTTTATTGGGAGAGAACACTGGGGGAGATCGATGGTGCAATAATTGTTCGACTGAAATATTGTTCTTCTCAAGAGTAATTAACACATTCTGCGGGGGTTCGAATTTACAAGGGTGAAGCGTTTTCGCTGCATTAAATCCAAGATCAAATGAACAGAAAAAGGAACTGTGTTGAGAACATCCTAGATACAATGGTTGCATCCAATTTGCTATAAATATTTGATTTGGATAGTATTTGTGTAAAACAACAAAGGCGAATTGTCCTTGGAAGTCAGCGCATGATTTCTTTATTGCTTCTTTTATATCATCAGTTTTGTGGAGATTTTCTTCTAGCATAAAACCAAAAATTTCACTATCACAATAATCTACAGCAATTTCTTTTTTATCTTTATCATAGTATTCTGATTTTGATGTAAACTTATACCCCTTTAATTCTAAATTCTCTACGAACTGTTTGTAATTTGTTATAGTGCCATTATGCATAGTTGCGAATGTTTTATCGCTGTTCCAGAAAGGGTGTGCTTTATCTACAGTATTTGTTTCAGCATTTTTCACATTTTTTAATGCATACCTTGTATGACCAATCCCAATCTTTGGTTCTTCTTTTATTTGAAAGAGTTCTTTGAAATTCTTCATTGGTCCTACTGTTTTATACATTGTAATTCCTGCATCATTCATAGTCGCTAGCCCTGTTGCTTGGGCTCCAATAATTGGTTCTTGGACTTCTAGCGAATCAAGAATGATTGGTATGCAGTTTTTATTTCCAATATAACCAGCTAAATGACACATTTTTTTCCTCTATTGATGATTTGATAATTATATATCGATTTCAACCTTTTGGTGTTTAAGAAATTCCTGAAGATCCTCTCGAGTAGGTAAAGATGTCATTGCTCCTTTTTTCTGGACAACTAGAGCTCCTACAGCATTACCAATGACCCCTGCTTCCTGTATTGATTTCTCTTCTAACAAGCCAAAAATGAAGCCAACATTAAATCCGTCACCAGCACCGGTTGTATCTAAAACTTGGACATCAAATGATGGAATTGCAAGAAAGAAGTCCTCTCTTTTCTTAATGAGACATCCTTCTTTTCCTTTTTTGAGTGCAACAATATCTATAGGATACTTTTTCATAATTAACTCGATGGCTTCTTGTTCTTCAATATCTTCTCTTTGTAAAATGAGCTTTAATTCCTCTAATGAAGGATATAAGATATCTGTTTTTTTCAAAACCTTGTCAATTATCTCCCTGAAAATCTCAAGACTCTCCCATAAATCTAAACGAAGATTCGGATCAAAACATGAGTTCCCTCCTGCCTCTCGACATTTATCTATAGCAGAGATCGTCGCTGACCTACTTGGTTCTTCAGTTAATGAAACGGTTCCAAAGTGAATGTATTTTGCTTTTGCTAAATAGTCTAAATTTAACTCCTTCTCTGTTAACTGTAAATCTGCTGCATTTTTTCTATAAAATACAAAATCCCTTTCGGCTTCTTCATCTAAAGAAACGAATGCAAGAGCTGTCCGCTCATTTTTCTGTGCTTTTATTACATTCTCAGTGTTAACTTTTTCATTTTTCAAGATATCAAGGAGATATTCTCCAAAAGGATCACTACCGACTTTGCCTATAAAAGCTACATTTATACCTAATCTTGCTAATCCGACTGCAAAATTTGCCGGAGCACCACCAGGACACTTTTGAAATCCTTTTACTTTATTTATAGTCCCTACTTCCTCAGAGATAAAATCTATGAGCACTTCTCCTATAGAAAGGACAACAGGAAAACCCACTTTAAATCACGGGTCAATTATTTGTTTTACTTTTGAAAAAGATTTTCCCTATAAAACTCGTATTGAATTTCATTTCAATAAATTTAAAATTCGCAAAAGCTAACCTTATTAAGCAAAAAATACCTTATGTAGATAAATCAATGCAATAAATTGATTTCATCTCTAATACTCTTGGAGTAAATGAATCTTGAGTGAGATATTCCTAGACTGTGATTCCCCTTGTGTGAGTTGTCCGTTCAATAGAATTTTCAAGATTGGCAACTTTAATGGCAGGCATCTTCGAGGTTCTTATTATTGTGTAAATGATGGTATTTTGTACCTTTGTAAAAGAGGAGTTGGTTTTAGAATGGTTAAGGGGCAATTACGACCATTCTGTCCAAGATGTGATAGGGAATTAGGGCAAATCATCCTTAGTTTTAATCAAGGAAAAGATTTCCGTCCTTTTGAAGATGATATTTTACTTGTTGTTCGTATTCCTCTTCAATCGAGATTTGACATCACAAAGGTTCTAAGAGGTTCTTATTTCAAAGATCTTTCAGAAGTTTTACTTTACATCTACTTTAATGAAGGCGAAGGAGAATTTAACATCGTCAGATACAGAAAATCTGATAATCAATACTCTGTGATCTTCTCTGGTAGAATAAGTTCAGATGATATAGAAATTGAAATTATTAGAACAGAAGTAATCGAACCTCCTCAGCTACGATGAAAAATTTATTCTATCTTTCTTGTGAAAATCTTTTTAATAGTACTTGATGAAGTAGGATTTGTGATATAATGTCCCAAACAAACAAATTGTTTCATATTTGCCATGTAATGTTCTCCAATGGAGTTACTAAACCTGAAATGTCACGAACTTTACAAGAGCTTCAAGGCATCATAGAACATGTTGAAGACTATGATATGCCGGTTATTATGAAGGATCTAATCGAACAAGGATACGTTGGGGAATTTGAAGGAAAATTTTTCCTTCTAGGGAAAGGTATCATTGCAGTAGCAGCGATATTTACCTAATAACTTCAATGTGCTCTACTACATGTTGTTGAGATAAACTCCAACAAGTTTTTAGAGAACAAAAATGCATGTTATTAGTTGTACGAAAGAAAATAATAGCACTACATGAAAATTATACTCAACTAGGAGAAATTAAGGTGTCAAAGAGTAAGAAACCAAAAGGAGTTATCCTTGTCTCTTTTGAATATCCCCCAAGGAGATTAACTAAAACTAGCGATGTAGTTTTCAAGTTAGCTCAGCACCTTACAAAACAAAAAGTGAAAACGCATGTTATTACTTTTGATGATTGGCGTTCTGGCACAGAAGTAGAAAAGAAAATTATTGTTACTCGTATTCCAAATCATATTCCAAATAATATTTCACCTTTTTCAACTATTATGAATTTGAAACCTGCCTATCAAAGTGCTATTACTTCTGTTTTACAGAAAGAGCAAATTGATGTGATTCATTTCTTTAATTGGCAAACACTTCCTTTATTGATTCCTTGGGGATCAAGTTTGAATACTGCAAAGCTGTATACTGCTTCATCTGTTCAATTAACTCGAGATGCATCTTCATCTCCCCATAATGATGGGATTAAAAAAGTAGAGCAAAAGAGCCTGAAAGAATTAGATTTTATTCTTGCAGATTCAATAGATGTAATGAAAATTCTACATAGTGATTATGAAATTGATGAGAAAAAAGTGTTATTGCAGCCCTTAATTGACATAAATTACTCGAAAAATGTTTACTCAATTTATCAGAAAATGGTTGAAAAAGCTGAATTAGAAGAAGAAAAGAAGGGTAAAAAGTAAAATGTCTCTAAACGTGCTAATGCTAAGTTGGGAATTTCCTCCTTTTAAAGTTGGAGGATTGGCTTCTCACGTTTATGATTTATCGAAAATGCTAGTTAAGAAAGGTTACACTATTCATATCGTTACTTGCAGTTTTCCGGGAGCTCCTGATTATGAATTAGTCGATGGAGTTCATGTCCATCGTTTTGATGCTTATGAAATCCCTGCCCCAGAATTTTTACAATGGGATTTGAATATGAATGTCTTAATGGAAAAGAAAGCTATAGAGATTATCAATGAACATGATATAGATGTAATCCATGCTCATGATTGGTTAGTTGCTTCTGCAGCTATTGGCTTGAAGCATTTATTCAGAAAACCTTTGATCGCTACCATTCATTCTTTAGAACGAGGTCGAAGAAATGGTCTTTTCAACGATGGTCAACACATGATTGATCAGATCGAGAACTTTCTCATTCAAGAAGCATGGCACAATATTGTTTGCAGTCAATACATGCAGTCACTATGTCACTTCTCCTTTAGATTCCCAAATGATAAGATGACCATCATTCCCAATGGTGTTAGATTTGATGATTTCTCTGTCAAGCTCTCAAAAGGAGATGCAGTAAAGCATCATAAGAAATATGCGTTAATTGAAGAGCAAATTGTTGCGTATATTGGAAGATTAGTACCTGAGAAAGGTGTCAATGTTTTACTTGGTGCGGTTAAACCTGTTCTTGAGAAAATGCCTAACACAAAATTTGTTGTTGCTGGAGAAGGTTGGCATAGAAATGAACTACAACGTATAACTAAAGAATTGAACATCGAAGAAAAGGTTCTTTTCACCGGATACTTGCCTGAAGAGGACTTCCTAGCATATTTCAATGTATCAGATATTTTGGTTGTCCCATCAACGTATGAGCCATTTGGGATAGTTGCTCTTGAAGGGATGGCTACAGAAACTCCTATTATTGTTTCTGACGTAGGAGGTTTATCAGAGATTGTGGATCATCAATGGACAGGAATGAAAGTTCCAGCAGATAATTCTCAAGCCTTGGCTGATTCTATTATAGAATTACTTACAAATGAAACATTAAGAACACGAATTGTCTCAAATGCTATTGACAAGCTAAAACACGTATATGATTGGTCTATTATTGCTGATCACACCATCAAGGTTTATCAAAATGTCCGTGATGAATGGAAAGATCATTTCTGGAAAACTAAAGAAGATTTACTCAAATATAAGAAGAAGAAGAAGTAATTCATGTTTAAACAGAAAGGTAAATTTCTTTTTGGGCTTCAAAAATCTCATTAAAGACTCTTTTTACTGTCTCTATTTCATTGTTATCTGTACAATTTTTCAAAACAACTTTTAGAGCTTCAAATGAAGCAAGAATCAATTGATTTAATCCTTTAAGGATCATTTCTGAAGAATACCAAGGTCTTCCTGAAGCCCACCATAGTTGACAGCTATGCAATCCTTTGTCTAACCATGTCCGGGCATTTTCGTATCTTGTAACAATTTCCTTTGGTTGTTTATGATTATTATTGAAATATCTTTGAGCTTTCCCAACTAGAAAAAGAGTGTGATTCATAACAGTCAATTGTAAATCGTGTATCCGGTTATTTGGGTCAGACCACAGAGGAAACGGCACTCCTTGTTGTAAATCTTCTGCAGTTGTTGACCAAGTACTTGGCACAGGATTTACTTTTTTCTCTTGAGAGAAGTATTGAGGTATCTCCGAAATCTTAACTAGTTTAACATCTGAATCTTGATTTATCTTAGCAATTAATGGTTCGAAAAACTTCTCAATCAAACCCTTGATATGGTGACCATAAGTTTCCCCATCCATTGCTAGAATAACATAATAATCATCATTTTCAGGATTTTTTGTTCCCTTTAATTCTTGATAAAATTCTTCTACTATTGGATTCTTAAATGAAATTAAATTTGATAGTAAATCATTTCTAAAATAAATCTTGAAATTTGGCTTAACAAATGGTATAAAGTCGTCTGGGAGTTCAACTTCTGGTGTTGCTACACTCGAGATAACTGTCCATTCGTAATTTTCAGCTATTAATGGCTCTATTACCCCGTATTCATAGGCCATTTCCGGTAACCAGAAACCTTGTGGTTTGAAGACATTTTCTCCAAAAACCTTCCGGTATATTTCCTCGTTGAGATTTATCTGTCTGATTATTTCCTCTTGAGGTATTAACGGTAAAATAGCATGATAACAACTGGAACCAATCAAGTCTATCTGTTCTTTTGTTACAAGAGATTTTATTGTGTCAAGTAATTTGTTTTCTTCATATAAATCTAGCAATTCTATTAGTGAACCATTTATGTTGAAAGTTATTCTTGTTTCAGGATTTTTTGCTATTGCCTCAAATAGTGGTAGATAAGATTCTTTGATTATTTGCTTCAGAATCGCAGGTGTTTGAGTGGGTGGTTGATAAATATATAGTACAAATGCAACATATAGTGTCATTTATTCAGGTTCCGTCTTGAGTTTGTTATATTTTTCTTTAATTTTAGTGAAGTAGGTTAAAAGATTTTAGATTGTCATAGAATTAATTAAAATCAATTTTTACTTTCTCGCAAATAAAAAATTCATACTTTATGGATTTAACCGAAAGTTTCTTTAAACCTTCACAAAGTTGTTGAATTACTACAAAATCGGAGGAAAAATTGTGTCAAAAGGCATTAGTCCACAATTAGAAGATAAAATAAAAAGATACCAATCTTTGCAACAGCAAATGGGATCCCTTCAACAACAAATACAAGCTGTAAAACTTGAACAAATTGACATTGATAAAGCTCTAAAAGAAATTGAAGAATTACCAGATAATGAAGAATGTTATCGTAGTATTGGTAGACTTCTTGTTAAAAGTACAATTAAAGAAACCAAAGTAAAGCTTGCTGAACAAAAGGATCTTTATGATACCCGAGTAAAGCTTGCTGAAAAAAGCTACGAAAAGATTAAGAAGCAATTTGAAGGCCTTGAAAAAGAGATTAAGGTTGCTTTAGAATCTGGTGAAAAATAGTTTTTTTAGATTTTTGGGTGATTCTTTTGAGTGATGAAGAAAGTCCCCAAACAACTTTTGTTGGTTTAAGAGAACTCACTGAGTCAGATATTGAACAATTATCCGATGTGGTTCTACAATTAATTCGAAAATTCCTCAGTGAGAAGATTCCCCAACACAATATAGACCAATATGATATTGCTATTGATATTGATAATTCGAATGAAGATCTCAGGATAGATATTGATATCAATTTAGATTTACCTCCTCGATTTGGTCTTGATGAGGAAACAATCACTCAAGAAACAATGGACAAAACGTTTATTGAACTGGAAAAAATACTAAAGGAGAATTTTTCCAGTTGAGCATAAAAAGAAAATTCCTGAAAAGAATGAAAAAAGGGAATTTTGATAACATAGCCATTGTTGGGCATTCTAGTATTGATCCTGATTCAATTGCCTCTGCTTTTGGGATGGAATTTATTGTCAATGAATTACATTCACCCACAAATGTTGATGTTTTAGTAGATGGTATTAGTAAACACACTTCTAAATTGATGAAATATTTTGATAAACCATATAAAGTTGAGACAAAAAACAAATATGATCTTATAATAATTGTTGATGTTAATGTCCCCAGTCAATTAGGGAAATTTCTAGAATTAATACAATCTCATGATAAAAAAAACATTATTCTTATCGATCATCATTCTCGCACTGATTTTGCTGAATCAAATACCTCTATAGCATATATTGATGAAAATAGAACTTCCACTGCAGAGATGGTTTTGGAAATAATTCTTGAACTTTCATTAAAACCTCCAGAAAACCTCCTCAATATTCTGCTTTCAGGTATTCTTTATGATAGTCGGAGATTTTATTCACTAAATCAAAAAACTCTCGACCTTGTGAATCAGATGTTTCAGCAGGGAGTAGATTATGATGTATCAGTAAGTCTAATTCAGAAGCGACTTGAGGATTCAGAACGGATTGCGAGAATTAAATGTGCTTCGAGAATCTATTATGAAAAATTACAGGATTGGATTATAATTTGGAGTAGAGTAGGATCTTATGAAGGCTCTTCAGCACGTGCTATGTTGGATTTAGGAGCAGATGTTGCATTAGTCTATTCTACAAGATCTAAAGAAACACGACTCAATGTAAGAGCAACTCGCGCATTTTATCGTAAAACTGACATCCATTTTGGTAAAGATATCATGAAGGAATTAAGTGTTGAATTCAACGGTGATGGAGGAGGTCATTCAACAGCAGCAGCATTGAATATACCTATGCAAGTTGATGAAGAGAAACTAAAAAAATCAGCTCTAGAGCTTATAAAGAACCTTTTACTGAAAACTAGAAGCGAAACTTGATGGAGGATTATTTTTGCCTAAGAAAGTGGTACAAATCAATCGGGTAACATACAAGTATCGCAGTAGTTCATTTCATGCTTTAACTAATGTTTCACTTGATATTAATGAAGGTGATTTTCTTTTATTAGTAGGTTTTAGCGGATCAGGAAAATCTACTCTGTTAAAAACTATAAATGGTCTTGTTCCGAATTTCTATGCAGGTTCATTTGGTGGAGATGTAAGTGTTTATGGTGAAAAAGTAACTGAAAAAGACACTGCTCTTTTGGCTAAAACAGTGGGATTTGTATTTCAGAATCCTGAAAATCAATTATCTAATCTGACTATTGAGCGAGAAATTGCATTTCCCTTAGAGAATTTTGGTGTTCCTAGAGATGAAATGATAGCCCGTATTGATGAAATAGTAACCTTACTAGATATCGAAAAAATTAGGTTCAAATCACCATTTGCCATTTCAGGAGGAGAACAACAACTAGCAGCTATTGCTGCTGCATTAGCACTTGATCCTCCTATTCTTGTATTAGATGAAGTTACTGCTCATCTTTCACCTAAAAGCGCTAATGAATTATTAACTAAATTATACGAGCTCAATCAAAAATATCATAAGACAATCATAATTTCAGAGCATCGCTTGGATAGATGCATTCACTTTGCAAATAAAATGGCCTACATAGAAAATGGCTACTTGAAAGCTTTTGGTAAACCTCAAGAGGTATTAGAAAATCAAAATTATCCTAAAGAACTTTTACCAAAAATTCCCGCAATTTACTTGAAACTTCAAGAAGAAACCAAAAATTTCTCGACTTTATCTGAGCATTACTCCTTTCTCTCTAAAAGAGATTCTGTCCCATTAACTACCAACGATTTCATGTCTATATTTAGTAAGGAGGGTGAGAGAAAGTGATCGAATTTATTGATGTTTCATTTAGCTATGACAAAAAAGGAATTACTGTTCTAAACAATCTCACTTTCAAAATTGAAAAGGGTGAGTTTGTTGCTTTTGTTGGTAAAAATGGAGCTGGAAAAACAACCCTTCTAAAACACATTAATGGTCTATTAAGACCGACAATCGGTGAAGTCAAAATTGAAGATGAAGACATTGTTAAAAAACCACTTTCTGAAATGGCTATGACAGTTGGCCTTGCTTTTCAAAATCCTAATCACCAATTATTTGCTGAGACAGTAATGAAAGAACTTGAGTTTGGACCTAAAAATCTGGGTTCAGATCCCAACGAAATCGAAGAGAAAATACAAGAAATTGCTGAGCATTTTGGAATAACTCATTTACTTGAGAGAAATCCCCTTGAATTATCTGGTGGAGAAGGAAGACTTGTTTCCATTGCTTCAGTTTTAACCATGAATCAAAGCATATTAGTCTTAGATGAGCCAACCTTTGGTCAAGATTATCGTCAGAAAAAAAGATTAGGACATTTTCTTAAAAGCCTTTCAGAAAAAGGTATTACAGTTATTGTTGTGTCTCATGATCTTAATTTCATATTGGATTTTGCACAGAGAATTATTGTTCTATCTCATGGTGAGATCATTAAAGATGAAAGTGCTTTTGATGTATTCAGTGACGAAACTCTCCTTGAAAAATCCGATTTAGCGCAACCTGTTTTATTGAATCTAGCTACTAATCTGAGAAAGCGTTTCGATGAGTTCCCATTAAGTTACAATTCTATGGAGCTTGTTGAAAATCTAAAGCAAATTCTGCAGAAAGGAGAAAAGTGAGGGTAAATACGATGAGTATGAAAATACTAGAATATTTTAATTATGATTTACAGAAATCACTACTACATCATCTTGATCCTCGAGGGAAGATGCTTTTCATTATCGTTGTAACCTGTATTGCTATTTTATTCCGGGAATTGGTTCCTTTACTTATTTTACTTGGTATTATAATTCCTTTAGTGCTCATGGGTAATTTTCTGAGAAAATGGTTGAAAACTCTTCTGCTTCTTCTTCCTCTTTTGATAATTATCATAATAGTTGATGCTTTAGTTATAAATACCGAGTATCCAACAACTTTTGCATTTGTCATTGTTTTGAGGTTAATAGTACTAACTGCTATTTTTGGGTTATATTTCCAAACTGTTTCACCAGATGATCTTGCTCAGATGCTGAGGAAATTTGGATTACCCTATGCCTTTGCTTGGGCCGTCAGTACTGCTTATAGATTTATACCAACTTTAGCTAAAGAAACAGAAATTATTTTTGCTGCTCAGAAATCACGTGGTTTGCAAATAGATAGAGGAAATATTTTCAAAAGAGCTAGGAAAATGCTTCCCTTACTCATTCCTATTTTCGCCTCAGCAATGAGGCGCTCTTGGCAATTAGCTGAAGCAATAGAATCTCGAGGTTGGAATGCAATTAAAAAGCGAACCTACTTGTATTCTTTGAAAATGAAGTGGTGGGATTATCTGTTAATCATATTCTCCCTTGCTTTGTTTGCTTTATTCCTCTTGCAAGCTATCAAACAATACCCATATCCGGCTTGGGTAAGCTGGCACATTCCCGCAAAGTATGAGCTTGAAAGACTCTTCGGGATAGCTTGGAGTTGGTTTAGGGGTCTTTTTCAGAAGTGAATTTTCTGGAGTAATTCTAAATAATCACAACTACTAAATAACTTGAGTTTTCAATATTCTATGGATTAAAAAAAGGTGAATATTTAGTTGTCACAATTAACAGATGAAGAGCTTGAGAAGTATCGAGAAGCTGGGAAAATTGTTGTAGTAGTTATGCGAAAAGCTAAGAAAATGGTTTCTAAAGGTAGAAAACTCCTCACTATCTGTGAAGCCTTAGAAAAGGAAATAATTCGTTTGGGGGCAAGACCAGCTTTTCCTGTCAATATTTCTATAAATCAAATTGCCGCTCATTATACTTCTCCAATTGATGATGAATTAAAAATTCCTGAACGAGCTATTGTTAAAATTGATTTAGGTGCTCACATCGATGGTTATATCTCTGATCATGCTAAGACATTTCTTGTTGGTGGTACAAAGACTTATCAGAAATTAAAGAAAACTGCTGAACTAGCACTTCAGAATGCAATTGATTTTATTAAACCAGGTGTACGACCAAGTGATATAGGGGAAGTAATAGAGAATACCATAAGAAACGAAGGCTTAGTTCCAATAACAGATCTTACCGGACATGTTATCGAAAGATGGACACTTCATACAGGTACTAGTATACCTAATTATAAACCAACCTTAGATCTTTTTGGCTCAAAATTAAAACAAGGTCAAGTTTTAGCTATAGAGCCATTCGTAACAACATCAGAAGGAGATGAAAAAATCTATGATGAATCCTATAGTTTCATCTTTTCACAAATCGGAAAGAAGGCAAAATCAGAAGATGGGAAGATCTTGTTAAAAGAAATTGAACAATATAATAAATTACCATTTGCTTTAAGATGGTTAGAAGGATTATTCCCTCAGACTAGACTTTTTGAAGCATTAAAGGAACTTATTTCATTCAAAACATTAAATCGATATCCTATGCTTGTTAGTAAAAGCCAAACTCCTGTTGCTCAAGCTGAGCATACTGTTATTCTTACTAAGAATGGAAACGAAGTGATAACAAAACTCTAAATGTTTTTCTTTAAGCTTACTCGTTGTACAAATAAAAACCTACAAAAGGAACATTGAACATGAATCTTTCAGAGGTTATTATATAATGTCAAAAATGTTTCAAAGAAAAATTGTCTTACTTGGAGATCCAGGAGTTGGTAAGACAAGTCTAGTACAAAGATACATTTTTGATTCTTTTAAGAAAGATTACATGACTACTCTTGGTCTTAATTTCTATGTAAGAACTTTCGAGTATCCTGGCGCTAAAGTTAAGTTAATGATTTGGGATATAGCTGGCCAACAAAGCAGAAGAAAAATTGGTTTGAGATATTTACAAGGAGCTTCTGGAGCTATCCTTGCTTATGATTTAACTAAAGAAGAAACTTTTAACAACTTGCCTGGGTGGTACGATGATTTAAAGGAAGCAAATGGCGAAGACGTCCCGGTCATTGTTGTTGGCACAAAATTAGATTTAGCAAAAACAAATCATCTTCCTTTAGCTTATAACGTTAAAAAGCTGGGGGATACACCGGCTGCAAAAGCTAATTTAATTTTCACAAGTGCAAAAACAGATACAAATGTAGATGCTGCTTTCAATCTTATCATCCAAGAAATTGTTAGTGGTTTAATACCAACACCAGATATTTCTCCTAAAATTCTAGAAGAAATAGCTACAAAGATTTTGTTTTTTGTTAAGAAAGGTGATGCTTGGTCTAAAGTGGCCTTAAATCATATTGAGAAAGTTGGTAAGAAATACGCTTTAGAAGTCGAGACAATAGATGCTGAAAAGGATCCTAATATTGCTGAAGCATATGGGATAACTGCTTTGCCAACCATTCTTGTTGCTGGACGTCAGTTAGTAGGTATAATACAAATTGCTCATCTTGAGAGTATTATGCACCAAATTATAGAAAACAAGTGAAATTATTTGTATTTTTTCTGTATTTTCCCATCGGGACTATACCCTTCTCTCATTCTATGACCGGCAATATATTGAAAAATTTTCCCTTGACAAGTTGTAAGTTTATGTTGAATTTCGAATTCATTTGTGAAATGTATAAACTCATCAATTCTTGTTGCCAAATCCTCTAACTCATTTCTAGACAAACGGTTTCCTGCACTAGTAATGCATTGTACAAGCCCATCTGAAACCTGAGTAAGTATTTCCTTCCCTGGAAAGAATGTTACTAGTCCAACGATTTCCCATAAAATGTTGTAAGTGATATCCTTATTTTCTTTTTCAGAGAAATATTCAGCAACTTGTGATAAAGACATAGCATAATTAAACTGAACGAAAGGATTGGTTTGATGCTTTCTCGCAAAATTCCCACATTTAGTTAGAGTTCTATGAACTTCTTTGTCCATTTCATTCATTATATAATGATAAATTAACGCACTTAATGCTTCACTGTAAAATTCTTGCAAATCCTCTGATTTTGACTGTGATTTTAGAATTCCTTCAATTTTTGAAATCATCTGTTCACAATCTCTGAATTTCTTTGCAACTCCAAATGGTTCCAAAGCATGTCTATAAGCTTCTGCTAACAATAACTGAATTTCGGCATCCCCTCTATAATGCTTCACTTCTTTTTCAAAATCGCTGAGAGTTTGTACGACTGTTCTGAGATTACCAGTTTTTCCGTTAGAAATGATTGCATTAATCAAAGCTTTTAGGTTACTCGTTGAAGGCTTTGGCGACATGGTTTCTCCAATCTCCGTATTTGCTTTTCATATTTTTTTAATTAACCCATCTATTCATAATTAACTAATTAGTGTTAATAAAGATAGAGGTGATACATATAGGACTTTGTTCTATATAATCTGGATTTGTCTCTTAAATAATTAATTATTTAGGTATAGTTGTGTCTTCTTTTGGAACGTTTAGCTTCTTTTCAATTGTAGTGTCAATGATAACATTTGCAATTGCTTGAAAGACATCCTCTACACTTTCTCCTGTAGCTGAAGAGGTTTCAAGATATGTTTCAAAGGTATATTTTTCGTTGAGTTCTTCAAAGGAATCCAATTCAAAGGTTATACCTTGTGCCAAATCCTTTTTTCCACCAACTAAAATTAGTTTAGTATTACTAGAATTTAAAGCTAGATCAGCCCATTCAGGAATACTATTCAAAGTACTTAATCTAGTCAAATCAAACATAATTACTGTCACAGTAGCCCCTTTGAAGTACTTGTCAAAGATTCCCATCTGTTTGAATTGCTCTTGTCCTCCCAAGTCCCATATTTGAACTAAAACTGAATGATCTCTTGCTTGTATTTCATGAGTGTGAAATGCAGCACCTATAGTTAGCTTTGTAGAATCGATAAAGCTATTTGTAATATAGCGATGAATTAATGTTGTTTTACCAACACCTCCATCTCCTGCTAATACTACCTTTGCTAATAGTCTCACTGCTTTCCACCTATTATTATTTCAAACGGTCATTTTCGACCTATAATCTTCTCTATGCT
>DAOVPS010000188.1:0-5781 GCA_030629105.1 Candidatus Heimdallarchaeota archaeon | reverse complement strand
TGTTTCCTCATACACTTGGATTGTGCAGACTTCTCCTTGAATTCTGATTATTTCACCGATAAGTCCTTCATCACCTACTTTGCAGACCTCATACATTGAGCTCCCAAGCATGCCATCTGCTTCTACTATCGGTCCGGAAATCCGCTTAATTTTCCCGGTTCTTATCTTTGACACAATTTTAACCTCTTAAGTATGCTTTGAATATCCAAACTAAATTCTTATACAGACTTTCTTCAACTATTAGTTACATAAAAAAGCTTCGACTATTGAATAAAATAAAAATAAGGAAAGAGTACTGAAAATGAACATTTTCCAATCTCTTTTTAATTACTTCAAATCAAATTAGCTGGTTTTGAAAAATTCAGAGAATATATCTCCTTCTTCTTCTTCTTTCCCTTCTGCTCCATCTTTTGCTGGTTTGTCTTCCATAGTAAGCTCTTCCTCAGGTTCCTCTCCAGCGGCACTTTCAATTACTTTACAGAAATCAGAATGCAACTTAATTGGAATGGGAATTTGGGAATCTAAAAGCTCAACAGTAACTTCTTCACGTCCAACATCGATTCGATTGATCTTTGCACGACTACCTTTAAAGGGTCCACTAATAATTTCGATTATATCATTAACATGTAATCCTTCAATGGTTGGTTTAGGAACTAGGAAACTTTCTAATTCAGCAATTTCTACTTCACCAACAACTCTGCTTCTTACGTGTGGTATACCGATAATTGCTTGATCAATGCTTTCTATTGTGTTGGATTCAATAAAGATGTACCCACGCAAAGCTTCTGGTATAAGTAGAGACCAAACACCAATTTTTTTATTCTTGATTTTTTCTCTAATGTGTTTGGCTATAGCTTTTTCCTGACCTATAGTTGCCCGTAAAGTCCAAATAGTCATATGTTATTCTTCCTATCAATTTCAACCGCAGTAGTTTGACCTATTAAACTTTTTCTAGAACTTCCTAAAACCCATTTTGGCAAAGCATCTATTAGACGCTTCAACAAGGGTATTAATAATATATCAATAAGGAAATTGTAAGCAAATAACTCACAGAATGGTTATATCTTTGTTTTAACCACCAGTTGCTTGTGGGAGAAGTACTGTAAACAAAATGTGAATTACGTAACTAACTAAATCTACGACCAATATACCGAGTGCGGTAATACGAACAGTTAACCATATTTCTTTTCGATCTGGCCTTTTACTATGAATTAATAATCTTCTGCTTCTTGTAAAGAATTCACCAATATTCATGAGTTTCTTCTCCAGGTTATGCTTACTTGATTCTGATTGAGTTTAATCAAACAGTTAATCTGAAAAGAAGTAAATTACTTTAAAATCTTTTGTCATTATCTGAGATTAGCTCTTCTAGATTCGCTGGTCATTAAAAACCATTTTTTATATATAGACTGACCATACCACTTACTCTTAATCAGTTAATTCAAGAGAGTTAAGAATAATTAAATATTCAACGAGAATTGAATGCAAGGAGCAAAACTTAATGTCTGTATCAATCGAAGAGAAAAATGGAATCGCCAATTTAGAAGAAAAACCATCAATTGTTGAAGTTTTGAAGAATAAAGCTTTTATGGTTTTATTTGGAGCACAATTCATTGAAAATATTGGTCGAGCTATTTCTGGTCTTGCTCTGGAATTTCTAGTTTGGGATTTGACCAAAAGCCCATTCATGATGGGAATTCTCGCGATAATTTGGTTACTACCTTTTGTAATTATTACTCCATTAGCTGGTGTTTATACAGACAGATTTGATCAACGAAAAATTATGTTTTGGTCCAATATTCTGAGTGCTCTCGCTTCGCTAGGTTACCTTATTGTATATCTTCTAAAAGATTCTATTATGGTTCTTGTTACTATTAATAATTTCAATTATTACAGTGTAAGATACATTCTGTTATTCCTCTTCATCTTATGTTTCCTAAACTCATCCTCAGCAGCATTCTTCTTCCCGGCAAGAAGTGCTTATACAAGATTAATTGTGAAGAAAAAGAATCTTCTAATAGCGAATTCGATTGGTTCTACTGTTTTCCAAGTCGCAACTATTGTAGGGTTTGTGCTTGCAGGAGTACTTGCAGCTATTAGTTATAGGTTAAGTTTTATTTTCGATACAACTACATTCATAGTTTCAGGCATGCTAATACTGCTTATTTTTAGAGTAGGGAAAAAGCCACCCGAAGTTGTGCGAGAAAAATCAAAATCAATCAGACAGGAATTTAGAAGCATTTATGATGATATGAAAGTTGGTTTCCGAACCATAAGAGAACAACCAAAAATTTCCTACATGTTGATTATCTTTTCAGGTTTAACGTTCGCTTTTGGAGCGATAAATGTTCTATTTATTGTGATACTTCGAGGTGAAATGAATCTAAGCTCTACTTGGTATGGTGCTCTGCAAGGACTAATGGGAGCTACGGGAATCATTGCAGCCATTGTATTAATGAGCTTTGGAAAACTTAAGCGAAAAATCTTATTGATAAATCTGGGATTTCTTGGAGCTACCATTGGTATGTATGTCTTTGCGGTTTCAAGAAATGTTTGGGTAATTGCTACAGTATTAGGAGCATATGGAGTGCTAAGTGTTATGATAAATGTTCCATCTTCAACCTTAATACAAGAAACGGTTTCATATGAGAAACAAGGACGTGTGTTTGGATTTCAACAAGTTGCACAAGGCATAGCACAACTTATTGGCATGGGTATTGTCTCATTAATTGCAGAATATATTTTACCAATGTACGTTCTTCTTGCAAGTTCTGGAGTACTTTCAATTTTAATTATTGGCGGAATCATTTATTCAGCAAGGAAAGGTCTAATGATTGATGATTATGCTGACACTGAAGCTAATGGCAAAAAAGACCCGCTTCTAGAAGAACTTGATGAACAAGAAGAATTTGACAAATATGCTGATACCTTTATTGCTGAAACTTCAAAACCAGTTGAAACAAAGCAACTAGATTAATTAAAAAAAATTAATGTTAGAAGAGGAGTAAAAAGCACTCCACTTCTTTTAATTATTCAAACGTTTCAAGACCTAGATCAAGATCTTCTTCAAGATCGTAATCTAATCCCAAGGAATTTATGTCTGAGATATTGGACAAGATATATGGACTTCTTACTCCACTTACTATGATTGTTGCGCGAATTGTTCCTTGAAGATCAGGATCTATAAGAACACCGAATTTAACTATGATGTCGTTGCTTAATTGATCGGTCACAGCACGAATTACTTCTTCTGTTTGTTTCAAATTGAGATCTTTGCCACCAGTTATGTTTAGTAAAACGCTTTTAGCGGTTCGAATGTCTACCTCTAAGAGAGGATTACTGAGTGCATCTTCGACTGCTTCTTGTGCACGATTATCTGGACTGCTTGATTCTCCGAGACCAATGATAGCTGCACCACCCTCACCGAGTACTCTGCGAACGTCTGCGAAATCAACGTTGACGTCTCCAGGTCTATTAATTAACTCAGTTAAACCGGTTACAGCTCTAATGAGTATTTCATCAGCAACTAAGAATGCTTCTTTCAAAGAAAGATCGGGAACAATTTCTATTAATTTCTCATTAGGAACAACAATAGTTGTATCGCTGCTTTCGTATAATCGTCTCAAACCTTCTTTTGCATTTTGAGCTTTTACTCTTCCTTCAACTTCAAACGGTAATGTGCAAATGGAAACAGTAAGTACTCCAAGATTTTTGGCAAGTCTAGAAATAACCGGTGCTGCTCCTGTTCCGGTTCCTCCACCTAATCCGCAAACAATGAAACACATGTCAACTTGTGATAGAATACCTTTTAGAGTCTCACTCGATTCTTCTGCAGCTTCAGCCCCAATTTGTGGGTCATTCCCTGCACCTAATCCTCGGCATAATTCTCGACCAAGAAGCATTTTCTTATGACTCTTGGAATACAGTAATTGTTGAGCATCAGTATTAGCTGCTAAGGTAATTGCACCAACAAGCCCTGTTTGATTTAGACGAGTAATCGCATTATTTCCTGCTCCACCGACCCCGATAACTAAGATTTTCGCTTGAATTTCTTCAATGATCTTTCTTAGATCAGCATCTACATCATTAGAATCATGAAGAGCACCGTCTTTTGGAAATAAATCTGGTACTTGTTCTTTTTCTGTTATATTCTTGATAAACGATTCCAAAGTTCCTCACCTATACTTTTTGATAGGTGATTTGTTTTTAAAAACCCGTGTGAGACCAAGAGCATGTTCTCGTATTAATAGAGATATTATCTGTGGAATACTTGAGGTGTTTTAGCGATAAAATCCCCACTGAATTAAGGTTTTCAAAAGGAAAATTGGAAAAAGCATCAAATCGTAATGAAAATGAGACCCATTGTAATTAGAGCGAGAGTAAAGGACACCAAAGAAACAACGCCCATAGAAGCGACGATTTCTTGTTCTTTAAGTGGTTGTTTTGCTACAAGCCATCTAGTGTAAGTTAAAGGAGCGTCTTCATTAGGGTTCGCAGCTATTTCCACGCTTTCTAACTTCCCATCTTTCTTATGTTTAATTACCATTGTTGGTCGTTCCTTAATTTCTCTTCTTTCTCTGAAACCTTTTACACTATTTATTATTTGAAATGAATTCATAATGTGTGGCATCATGGCAACAATAATAATAATTTCAATACGACCAAAAATTGCAATGAGAGCTACCACAGCTCCAATAGTCAAGCTGCCCGTATCACCACAGAATATTTTTGCAGGATATTTGTTAAACCAGAAGAAGGCTAAGAGACTGCTAAAGAGGAGTATGGACATTATTAGCCCAGGAAAAGTTACTAAGCCTTTGAAATAAAAAAGGGTAGTAGCGATAATTCCCACAGCTGCAACTGGCAAAACAGTAATGGGAGTGGAACCATTCATAACATCTAACATATTTGTAGCGTTAGATAGCACTGTAATCGCGAAAGGAACTAGAATCCAATAAATAATTGTAATCCTAACTTGACCAATAAAAGGCAAATAGGGTCCGGGATCAAATAATAATAACCCACCATCCAAGAGACCCGGATTTTCAACGGTCTGCCAAATAAGAATAGGGATAGCAGGGATAAGTAGAAGAAATGGTTTTGAGATAGCTCCTAATGCTTTTAGATCGTCCCAGATTCCGATTAATCCTACAATGAGAATAACTAGAGTAGCAACTGTGAAATGCTGCCAATAATCCTCCCTAAAAATGAATATACAGCAAAATGAAACAATAAACATAACAATAACTAAACCTACTCCGCCCATTTCAGCCACTTTTGGAGTATCTGCTTTGTGAACATCGTGGCCAAATATCCCTTTTTTCAAGAAGAACTTGCTTAAAAACCAAGTTATGAAAAACGTGACGAGAAAGGCAAAAACTGCGATTATTGCTAACCAAATCTTGTCCATTAATTCCATGAAGACCACATTCAAGTAATTCTCAAAATTGAACATATTTTGTGTAATTAAAAAACTTTTGTTGCTAAGGAGCTTTCATCCAAGTTTTCAAAGTAGTTATAAATGGAATTAGGGATAAAACTCTTTGTTAAAAAGAAGAACTAGAAACTTGAAAAACTATTTAACTATCAAAAGAACAAGTAAATTGCTTATTTTTAGCAAAGCATAGAAACTGAGATTTGTGTATAAGAAAAAGAAGGTAAAATAAAGTGACCAAACAAGTAACCAAAATGCTACTGAGCGGTAATGAAGCGTTTGCTCGGGGAGTTTTGGAAGCAGGAGTTGACGTCGCAGCAGCATATCCAGGAACGCCCTCAACTGAG
>DAOVPS010000004.1:0-40311 GCA_030629105.1 Candidatus Heimdallarchaeota archaeon | reverse complement strand
TTAGTAATTTCAGTTAATCTTATCTCAAGTGGACGAATAAAAGTAAGAGCAGATTTGGCAGGAACATCTCTCCCATCAGTCAAAAGATGAAGTCGTAACTTCTGAATTCCTGATTCAGCAAATTCTTCGATAATTCTCAATAACTGATTGAAATTACTGTGGACATTGCCATCTGATAATAATCCAATAAGGTGTACTGTACTTTTATTTGAAATTGCTTTTTCAATTAATTGATGCCAGATTTTGGATCTGTAAATAGAGCCATCCTTAATTGATGTATCAACTAGTTTTACTCCTTGATCAAAAATTTGCCCAGAACCAAGTGCATTATGACCAACTTCACTATTCCCCATGTCTTCGTCAGAGATTAATCCAACTGCTGAACCATGAGCTTTCAAAGTGCAATACAAGTTTTTCTTTTGAGCATTTTTCGTTATTTTGGTTAAGGTTTTTGGCTTGGCGAGAAAAACAGCATTACCGTCATCTTCTTTCCCAAGACCAATACCATCCATTATAATGAGTAGCAAAGGTCCTTTTCTACCAGAGAATGAAGATAATCTATTCAGTTGATACATGCAGTAATCCTTCTAAATTTGGTTTGCCATTTCGTTGATTTGTCTTGAGTTACTTCAGAAAATATCTCATACAATGAAATAAATTTTCTTGAAGGGACTTAATGTCTGCGAATATTTCCTAGGAAATTTTAATATGTGGCAAATAGTGATTAAAACAATATAAATGTGATGAGATTCGTATGGGAAAGATAAAACAAATAAGACCACACATTAGGACAATACTCAATCACATATCTTTCCGTATGCTCTATGGGAGAATAGTAAAGGAACATCAATACTTGTCGAGTTTACATTATAATCTAAGAGTGGTTGGTTGGGATGATTTCACTTTCTTCCCAGATGGATTTGCAGCTAATGCTTCCTTGCTGTATCTTTTATTTAAAATCCTCCAAAAAACCAAACCTAAAACAATTTTAGAGCTCGGTTCTGGACAATCAACAAAATTCACATCGCGTTATGTAAAAGAAAATGAGAGTTCAGAAATTACAATACTTGAGGATAATGAAGAATGGTATGAAAAATTAAAACCAGATATTTTCACAAGTAATAAATTAAGATTTATTTATTCACCTTTAGAACAAACAAAATTTGGAAAACGTAAATGTTTCTGGTATTCAACAAAGATTTTAGCTGAAGAGGATAAAACTTATGATTTTATTCTTGTGGATGGTCCTTTTGGAACAAGGAGAAATTCGAGAATTGGAATTGCTAATTTCATACCAAAAATAATTGATGAGAAGAATTTTATCATAGTTTTTGATGATGCTGGAAGAATAGGCGAGCAAGATACGATAAAAGTTATCAAAAAAACTTTTCGAAAGAAAAGTATGCCTTATGTTGAGTTTCATGTGTATGGATCAAAAAAACAAACCTGTCTTATTTCTCCAAATTTCTCGTTTTTAGGTACTAACTAGTTTAAATGAATTATTTGTTTTAAACCCAGTATATTTCTCTGTATATAAAAGAGAAACAAAATTAAGTAATAAGCAAATATGATTATATTAATTAAATATTGCTCAATGCGTTTGGACTGGGGACCATGTCAGAAGAGGATAAGAAATCAGAAGAAAATAAGCAGGAGAAGAGTGATGCTTCTTCTTCTAATTCTGAATCTAATCTTGCTAGTGAGCAGATTATTCCCCCTGTTGTTCCTTCTGAGTCTGAAGAAGAGAAAATAACTAGTCATGCAATAACAGATGCTGAATTGCCGGAATTTAAAAGTAAAATTGGTCGCAAGCTGTTTGGTCCACAAATGACCTCAAAACAAGCTCCGACAACTCCTTCTGTTCCGAAAGAATTGAGAAAACTCAATTTACGGATTGAATTGAAATCAGAACAAAATGGTTTTAGTATACTATCTGTAAATGATGCAAGGAAATTCACAGATGAGGATACAGGATTAATAATTTTGGAATCTTCTTCTTCTGAAATATCTCGAGCATCTAAATTCAAAGTTGACGAACAACAAAAAGAAGGTTTTATACAAATAAATGAAGAGATCTACAAATCGCTGAATTGTGAAGCCGAGAGATTATTCATAAGATTGTATTCTGAGGATCCTATAAGTGTTGAAAATGTCACACTTGCTGTTAGCCCTATTTCTGGCAATGATATATTCCATATTGTAGGTAGTCTTCGTAAAAGCTTAGCAAAACTAAAGAAATTCTTGGAATCATACACTGTTTTCGAAGGATTAACTGTAAAGTGGAAAGAAAGAAATGCTATAATCAAAATAGCAAAAATTTCCCCAGCACTCTATGAGAATGATGTAGGAATTTTCGATTTTACAAAACCAAGAGTTTTAACTATAAAACCAGATGGTGCAATGCAATTCAATACAATACTGATTATGGATCTTTCCAAATCTATGAATGGTCGAGATTTAGAAGTTAAGAATGTCAAATCTGCTATTGAAAGAATAAGGAATGCCTTCAGTAATGAGGAGCTAGAGGAGTTTCTAAAAGTTTTCAAAGAAGGAAATAATGTACAAAGGAAATCCGGAGCGATTTTTGCTGGTTTGCTCTATTTAAGTGAAAAAGCCAGAATAGGGATAGGTGAAACAGTTAGTCTCATCCTGTTTGCTAATAGTGCTGAGATAATTAGAAATGAAAATAAACCATATTTAATAACAGATTCCAGATCCAAAGTTGCACTTAATTCCTTTGCAGAACAAGTTCTAGGAGATTTAGAGGATAAAATGGGTGCAGGAACGAATATGGCCTCAGCTATTGAAGCTAGTGAAGAAATAATGAAAAATCTTCCAAGGTCAAAACGTAAATGGCCATTGATGATTATTCTCTTAACAGATGGATTCGACACAAGTAAAAGAGTGAGAGAAGCTGTAAGAAATGCCTACTCTAAGAAAGAAAATGTTGTTTTACATGCTGTTGGTCTAGGTCCTTATGTAAATAAACAAGAGCTAATAGAAATTAGTGAACTGTGTGGGGGGGAATTATTTCAACCAGATGATTTGGGAGAATTACTCCAGTGGTATGCTAATCGAGCTAAAGATCTTTCCATAAGATTGGCTGAAACAGAGACAAATTAGCATTATTTATTGGTTATTAGAATTTAACGGAAAGATATTTTAAGAGTGAAATTTTCATTTTGTTGAAGGATCCGTAGCGCAGCTAGGACAGCGCATCTGCCTCCTAAGTAAAACAAAAATTGAAAAACAGGAGAAAGCAGGTGGTCGTGGGATCGAAGCCCACCGGATCCGCCATTCTTCTCATATCTTGCACTTCAAAGGTCTCAAGAATATTTACTTTATAATTGGGCAAAAGTAGTTGTAACTATGCTGAATCTCAACGCAATTTGAATTATTATCACTAGGAATATTCGTTTTTATTCGGAATCTTCTTATAATTTAGGAAAAAAATATCACGTTAGTGGTGAAACATATTTGGTGAAAGACCCCGATGCCATCATAAAAGATGCTTTACAAAACAATCTAGACAAGGTAATAAAGAAACTTGGATTGTCAGATAAAGCTCATATTCAAGAAATTACAAAAAAAACAGCTTTTGGTGATTTATGTACACCTGTTTTCCAAATAGCAAAAGAGAACAAGAAGAATCCAATTGAACTTGCAAAGGAAATAGCTGAGAAATTTCCAATTAACGATGCTATCTCTGAAGTTACATCAGAAGGTGGTTTTGTTAACTATACACTTGTACGGGGTCATTATTCAAAAATCGTATTAGATACTATACTTTCAAATGAAAAATTTTATTTTGGCGACATATACAAAGATCAGAAAATCATTGTTGAACATACATCTGCAAATCCAAATGGTCCAATTCATATCGGAAATTTTAGAGGATCAATTATAGGGGATAGTTATGCAAGGATTTTGAAGGCAGTTGGTGCTAACGTTAAAACTCACTTCTATGTAGATGATTTGGGGCATCAGATACCTGTATGTGTAATTGGTTATAGTCTATTGAAGAAAAATGGAATAATTCCAAAAGATGTTAAAATTGATCATTATCTGGGACAAATCTACGGAATTACTCATACCATGTTTGATATTCAAAAATTGAAGCAAGATCTGAAATCAAAACACAAGATAACCTTAGGAAAAGACCCTTACTGGTTGCTGAAAAAAGAAGTAGAGTTTCTTAGTACAAAGGAAATCCCAAAGGAAGAGCTAAAAGAATACAAAAAGAGATTTGAGTTTCTTTTAAGCATTCAAACAGATATCTACAAACATTTCAAGAAATTATATGATCAAATTAAGAGTTTCTTAGAAAAAGAACAAATAGATTTACTGGTAGCTGTTCCAGATTTGAATCGAAAATATATGGACCAAGTAGAAGAAGCAGTAAAAATTGTTAGATCTACGTGTGAAGATGCTATTCGTGGACATACAGAAGAATTAGCGTTACTAGGTATTAAGTTTGATAATTTTGATTGGGAAGCTGATTTACAATGGTCTGGTGAAGTCTTCAAAGCTTTGTCAAAATTAGAGAAAAATGGGTACATAATAAAAGATGGAAAAGCAAGAATCTTTGATTCAAATAAAGCAGCAAATCTGAAAGATGCTCGAGAATATCTTAAACTGAAAAAATCTTATGAAGTTCCTAATGCCATTTTAATTACTTCAACTGGTGACACACTATACCTTTTAAGAGATATACCATATTCTATCGAGAAAGTTGACAAATATAATACCGATAAAGTCTTCAACGTAATTGGAAAACCACAAGAACTAACTCGAATTCAATTAAATCTCGCCTTAAGAGCTGTTGATAGACCTGATGTAGCAAATAAAATGTGGCACTTGAATTATGAATATATGGAACTAAAAGGCGCCCTTACAAGAATGAGTGCTCGAAGATTACAATATATCACACCACTTGACCTTTATTTGAAAACAAAAGAAGCAGTGCTTGAATCCTTCTTGAAAGACCGCGACTATCCTGAAGAAGAAAAAGAAGACATAGCAAAAATCGTAGCAGTTGGAGCCATAAAATATTCAATCATTGCTGTTGGGTTAATGAAAAAGCTCATCTTCAATCCTCAAGAGGTCATATCTTTAAACAATAATACCTCACCATTTATTCAATACGCTTACGCTAGATCGTATAGTATTTTAGCAAAAACTGATTTCAAATGGAAAAAAACGGATCTTGAATCTTTAACGAATTTGCAGGAAAATGAAGAATGGCTATTAGTACAATCGCTTGCAAAACTTCCGGAGATTATTCGCTCTGCGGCAACCCAAATTAAACCTGAATTAATCTGTAATTATCTTTTCGAAGTTGCTAATTTGTACAATAAATTCTATGATAACCATCGAGTACTTGATGCTCCAACAAAAGAACTTGTGAAAGCTCGTTTAGCATTAACATATGCAACTGGATTGGTGTTATCAAGTGGACTACAAATTCTTGGAATTGATTCGCCAAAGAGAATGTAATAAAAAACACACAAATTCCACTTTTCTTTGTGTTACCTTGATATGATTGTAGATAACACATTTATTTTTGAATTAAAAATAAGGAATATTATTTTGAGTGGAAGGTTGGTTCGAGGAAATAATCACAATCGCATCCACATACAGTCCAAAAAATTGCATTAAATATACAAAAATTAGATGGTGCTGCTGCTTTGGAAAGATCTGGATATGAGAGACAATATAGTGAGGATCGAGAAACATTACGTGACTACGTGAAAGAACAACATAACAAACCTTTGCCAAAAATGGCAAACAAACCATTAGGGAAAACAAATTGTTATGTTATTGGAGTCGGTGGTGGGGGTAATAATACAATAAACCGACTTATGGCAACAGGAATTAAAAATGCACTTTGTCTCTGCATTAATACTGATCTTCAACATTTGAATTCTGTAAAATGCGATGCAACCTTGTTAATTGGTAGAAAAACAACTCGTGGGTTAGGGAGTGGTGGAAAACCAGAACTAGGCCAAGCGGCAGCCGAGGAATCTTACGCGGAAATTCAAAGACAAATCTCAGATTCAGATATCATTTTCTTAACTTGCGGTCTAGGAGGAGGAACTGGAACAGGGGCGATGCCTATAATCGCAGAGATAGCAAAAAATGCAGGAGCAATTGTGATAAGCGTTGTTACAATACCTTTCTCAATTGAGGGATCAAGAAAAGAACGAGCGTTTGAAGGGCTAGATAAACTGCAGAAAAATTCAGATACCGTAGTGATAATCGAAAATGATTCATTACTAGAATTGGTGCCTGATTTACCAATTGAAGAAGCATTCAGCGTTGCAGATGAAGTATTAGCTAGTTATATTAATTCAATAATTTCAACAGTTTCGCAACCCGGATTAATTAATGTTGATTTTGCTGACTTGAAATCAATTATTAAAAATGGTGGAGTTACAGTTTGCGGAGTAGGGGAAGCGAAAGGAGAGGATCGTGCATTTGTAGCAGTACAAAAAGCTCTTGAGAATCCTCTCGTGAGTGTTGACTACAGTACTGGAAAAGCTGCCCTAATACATGTGACTGGAGGGTCAACCATGTCACTGAAAGAAGCGAGTAGTGTTGTAGAAATAGTAAGAGAACGCATACAACCAGAAGCAGAAGTGATCTGGGGAACAAAAGTGGATCATGAATTAGGCGATGTGTTGCGAATAACAATAGTAATCTCTGGCGTAGAAAGCGATCAAATGATCGGCATGAACAAAAAACCATCTTCACTCAGAGGACCACCATACGAAATAGCAGCTGGGCAAAGCACAATAACTGGGATAAAACCTATCCGGGAAAAAGAAAATTGGTTAAGAAAAGACAGCAGACCAAGTATGAAAGAACTAAGAAAGAGACTAAAAGAATCCCAAAAAGGAAAAGAAGAAAAGAAACCAGAAACAAAATTAGCGAAAGAGAAAACAGACGAATTTTGGGATGAATTAGGAATAGATAAAGGTCTGTGAAGAAAAACCTCAAAATAAACTAAAAGAAAACCTTTTATAAAAAAGGTGGAAGTTTCATTCTATCAATAGGTATAGGCCTGTAGTGTAGCGGCCAATCATCCAAGTCCTTGGAATTTGGGACGGAGGTTCGAATCCTCTCAGGCCTACCATTTAATATTTCTGAGCGATTTATGGTTGATGAACATGTCAGTTAGAATCTTCGTTGCCGGTGATTTACACATTCCATCTCGAGGAGCAATGCTACATCCCAAATTTCTCGATTTTTTGAAGAGTGAAACATGGGATTATATCGTTCTTACTGGTGATATTACTATTCCAGAAGTTTTGAATCGCTACCTCCAATTTGTCAAAGATCCAAAGAATCTTGTTGTTTGTAGAGGAAATATGGATCAGATGTTTCTGCCTGAAAAACCAGTTTTTGAAGTTAATAATATTAAATTAGGTGCTTTTCATGGTTCAGGTATATATCCGAGAGGGGATGTTGCCCAATTAAAACAAGTTGCGGAAGAGATGAATGTTGACATTTTGTTCACAGGTCATTCTCATCTTATGTTAATTCATTGTGATGAGGAGCATCTAATTCTTAATCCTGGTACTTCAAGTGGCGCATCTGGTGGTTCTTCTTGGACTGTAGATACTGGGATAATTATTCTCACATTTTTTACTGAAGGAAAAATTAGTATTGATTCCTATAAATTATCGGACAGAGGAAAAATTATCCATAAGAAAGAAAATAGGATTATGGATTAAAAAAAATTTGAGAAGATAGAACTATTGTACTATCTTTTTCGCTTAACTTTTCTCACAATGGAATACGTCATCAATGATATTGCTATCGAACCAATAATTATTATCTCAATAAATGGTATTCCAATATCAATGGTTGCTGTTAGTGTTATTGTTGTTGGTGGTGATGATGATCCTTCGCCGACAAAAAACGTATAATATTCTGATGTGATTTTGTTGTTAGATGTATCCCAGACTTGTACAAAGTATGTGTACAAATTCTCAGCTAATGGGTCATAACTTAGGTATAAATCAACATAGAATGTAGTTCCACCAGATGAAAATTGATCCATAGGATACAATGTAGTAATCCCATCATCTTTCCATGCATAGAGTTGAGCAATTAAGTTGTCCGTGATGTCATAATTATCTCTTATTCCTATAGTTATAGGAACATATTCTTCATCAATCGGTACACCATCTGGATATCTGTTACCCATATCTACTATTCCAAGAATCTCTGGTGGATCGATATCATCAAAGGATGTTGTTTGATTCATAATTATCGGGTCATCATATTTTGGATCAAATGTTATGATGATATCTTGCCAACCAAGAGGCATGTAATAATAATTATATGAAAGTAAGTAAGACCATTGACCTGTTAAATGATTAACTACGGGGTAATCGATATATTCTGTTTCAGGAGTATATTCCCAAGTAACGTTAACTGTAAAATCATAGTTTACATAGTCATCATAGACTATCCCTCCAATCAACAATGACTCTGTAACTAAGCCAGGAATTACATCAAATGTCAGTGTTGGGATTTCATTTTCCGTTGAAATTCGATAATCATAATTAGCGAAATAGAAGTATTCAGTGATTTCACCATCGATTTTTCCAATGAAGAAATTAAAATTACTTAGTCCAAAATCGAATTCTATATCATCTATTTGACCGGTATTCAATGCTCTCTTAAATTCCAACGTGTAACGATTCATCTTAGTATTGTTCCAATCCGAGGCAACTAAAACATCTGTTTGGCTACCTGTAGGTGTATTTGGGAAATAAGCATCAAAGCATGTTGAAACTGGAATTACTCCCCAATCCACAATTGGTAATTGATCATTATCGTATATGGGTTTAACATTCCCTTCAAAATCGGTTCCATTAGTATTCATCACAAATGGTAGATCCCCACTATCGGCAGTATAATTTCCTTCACTTTCATAAACGTAAGGATCAATTGTAATGTTCGATGAGGTCCAAACCCAGTAGTCATTTTCCGGTCCTATATGAAATCCAATTTTAAGCTGATCATCTTTCCCACCAATGAATTCCCACTGAGCATCATCAGCATTTATCATACCAGTTTTGTTCCATTTACCAATTTCATTGTCAAGCGTTGAATCTTCCCATTGAACTGCAATATAAACAAAATTTTCATCAAACGCTAAAGAAATCTCCATATCATCAAATTCTTCTTTTGGGATCCCATCCCAATCGGTTAGATTGCCATCCAAAGAAATTGAATTACTATATGAACTCAAATTAATTGCCCAAATACCATTGACTCCAAGTGGACCACTATTGGGAGTTAATGATTGATCGATAACATTTGGAATGCTTTTGATGGTTGCTTCATTCATTTGTTTACCAGAATTACCAATAATAAAAGGAAAAATAAGTGATGTTGAAAACAAAATTAATAGTAAAATCTTATTACGCATACTCTCACCCAATTAAAGTTGTTATATAATAATTGTTGTTTAATAAAAAAAATGTATCGATTTTTTCTGAAAAAATAATAAAAATAGGAATATTTGTCTTATTTATGTCGTTGAAATTTCTTAAATGATATATAAAAAACAATAGACAAAGCAATTGTTCCTACTATTAATCCACTTATGAAAGTTATACCTAATCCAATTGATGTAGTTGGTGCTGTAAGTGTTATTGTTGTTTCTGCTGGTATTTCACCCAAATAAAACCAATACCATTCTGATAACGCTTTATTATTACTTGTATCAAATACTTGAACAAAATAGGTATAATTATTATCCTCTGAAGGAGAATAATCGAGTGTAATGTTAGCATGAAATGTTGTACTACCAGGAGCGAATTGTTGCATAGGTGTCATCCATGCAACATCATCACCTTTCCAAGAGTATAAATGTACAATAAGATAATCATTTGGATCGTAATTGTCGTTTATACCAACAGTTACTGGTACATATTCAAAAGCAATTGGAACCCCATTCTGATATCTCTCATTAAGATCAACTAACCCTACAATTTGCGGTGGATTTATATCATCTATTGTAATATTTTGAATAACTTTGATGGATTCGTCATATTTAGGTTTAAATTCCACAGATAAAACATGGTCACCTATAGGCATATCATTTTCATCATAATATAACAAATAAGACCATCCACCAGTGAAATGATTAATGCCAAATTTAGCATTAGCAATATAACCTGGACCATATGTATCATTCCACCCACTTAAATGGATAAGAATGTCAGTTCCATAATAATCATCATAACAGTGACCAGTGATTAAAAGTGGACCAACAACATCATTCACAATAGTATCAATCTCGAAATCAGCTGGTTCATTATCTGCTGCTAATGCCAGTTCATAAACACTAACATCTGAGTCCAATGCATCATGCTTATTTTCACTACCAACAAAAAATGTTTGATCTGTAAGGTCAAGGAAATCTAATTTGATGTCATCAATATAGGATCCTGTATCTAATGGCCTTAGAAATTCTACAATATATTTTCCATCCCCAGAAGCATTCCATGATTGAGCAATTGATACATCAGTTTGGCTACCATCAGGAGTGTTATCAAACCATTGAAAATATCGGGTTCCATTTAGTATTGATGTGTGATCAGTTATCACTACTGAGGTATTATCAAAACCAGGTTGGTCTGCAACAAGAGGATTTTCATTTCTTATAAACGGAAGTGCTCCACTATCAGCTGTATATATACCGTCTGTTTCATAAGCAAAATTAGCATCTCCTTTCAATGAGTTTGTCCAAATCCACCTATCAGTATAAGTACCATTTGAAAAACCGATTGAAAGTATATCATCAGCACCATCTAATTCCTCCCAAATTCCATGAGTGCTATTTATATGTCCAGTTTTATTCCAACAGCTGATTTCTCCATCATTCGATGGATCTACCCATGATGTAGCTACAAAGACATAGGTCTCATTATATGCTAAATATACATCCACTCCATTGAAAACATCATGAGGTATTCCAGCCCAATCGGATAGATTACCATCTAGAACAATTGCATTACCATAAGTAAAGAGATCAATAATCCAAATTCCCTTATCTCCCATAGGTCTGTCAACCCAATCATCAGTAACTAATGATTGCTCGAATTCTTGCTGAATGCCAGTTGTTTCTGCAAAGAACATATCCTTTGTTTTTGATGAATTAGAAAATTGATTCATAGGAATACAAAAAGAAACCATTATCCCAATAACAAACCACAATGAAATTGTTCTCTTCATTTTATGCTCTCCCGAAAGTTATAAAATATTCAGTAATTAGAATATTAGAATTTTTCTGAATTTTTTACTTTGAAAAAGTAGTTAAGATAGATGATAATTCATCCCCAGAAGATTTTTATGGGAAATTTATTCATATTGTAGAAATAGTGCAAGGTCGATGTAATATCTCTATACAGCTGTGAATATTCACTGTATTAAAAGAGGTCTTTCCTCCATACTAATGTTGTAGCAAATTAGATGGAGATTGCTGAGGTGAACAGTTTAATGAAGAACTTAGAAATGGAGCTAGAAAACATAACAGGTCCTTCTGATGTGAGTTCTGATCTAGGACAATTCATGGGAATAAATGATGATGTGCTAGGTATAGGTATTTACAGTTTGTTTGGAAATTCCTTATTTACAAGCTCCAAAAATGAAGATGGTGATGTAGGTCTCACTGCTTTCAAATCCCTTCTTTGTATGGTTGGAAACCAAATAGATTTCATTCTACCACCAGAGAAGAATGTACAATTCATAGCTCCCGAAGACATCTTGGTTGGTGTTACAAAAATTAGCCCAGACAAAATATTCGCAGTTGTTTTGCAACGAAATGCCAGAATTTCTACCATAGTACCAAATATCTTGAGAATGTCAAAGTTATTGAAGGGTATTTCAAAAAAGACCGGATCGCTTTCCAATTCAAAATGTAAAGAAGTTTGTCAAGAGACTATGACTAGATCGAAATATTCTCACCGGAAGAACATCGTTCGCAGATTTGCTGGCTAAAATAGCTCCCCCTTCCACTTCTTTATTATTATCTTTTCTTTATTTAGTATCTGTCTATTTTATATAAGGGAAATTTGAATTACTACAAATAATTGAAATCTCCACATCATCAAAAAGATTTTAATTGAATAAATTGGAAATGAGAGATACATAGATAGGTAAAAAGTTAAAAATAGCTTAATTACGCTATACTCATTACTAAACTGAAAGAGGTCATAAGTATGTCAAGTCGGAAAAACAAAGTGCTCCTCATTTTTGCACTAACAATAATAACAATGAACATATTCGCATTGACTCAGATTAGTGGTTTCGCAAATAATCAATCTGATAATGAAACAACTCTTCCTTCAATTGATGAAGGTATTACCGGTGGCATTGACAAGCCTTTAGTGCCTACTGGAAATGTTAGTGAAATCCCTAACATGAATTTATGGGATATTTCAATCAATGTTACTAGATCTGTATCACTATTTGATTTTGGTTACTTTGGAGTTAATGATACTTATCAGCTTGAAAAACATGATAATCTAACAATGCCTATTTTCCGATTTGCCTATCCTAAGATTTGGTCTTCAAATCTAATCATTATGAAGGCTAGAACAATGTGGTATACTTCGGAAAACCGTTTAAACGATACTGAGGTTTATGTTGAATATGAGAATGAGGACTTTACATTTTATGCTGTAGACCTTGTTCCTGCACTTACTAATAGCTCACAGTATTATACTGTCAATGTCTTCTCAGCAATTTTAAGACCATATACTGTAATAGAATACGTTGAGCAAGTAGAAGGTGAAGTATCAGGATTATTTATGCGCAATGGAATTCTCTTCAATTTCAGCTTAATACCACATTTAACAAAGAAAATAGACAATTGTCAAACATCCTTTAACAAAGCAGAAAATGGTGGATTAATTGGAAAATACGTTTATCCAATCAATGCAACCACTGGTTCTGCTACATTCATTTATTCCCCTATTTTTAATGCTCGTGCATACAATTTCTCAGAACCCTATAATCCTGATACTGAAGATTATGCATATAGAGGAAGAGTTGGTGCTTGGTTAGGACATACTACACCTATTGAAGCTATAAATTATAAGAGACAAATCATCTTAGAAAACTGGTATTATGCAAGAATACATGAAGAAATAACAATTCAAAGTTATGGTGTAAATCCGGATGAAAAAATCTGGGACTTAGTTAATCCTGCAGCCTATGTTACTTTTGCACTGAAAGAATTCTTTATTTTTATTGATAATGCTGAAAATGCAAAAGTCTCGGATCATCTGGGTGATTTACCAGCACCACTTAATAAAGCCCCTGTAGCATCGTTAAATAGAATCAATATATATTTACGAGTTCCACTAATGGGTGGGGATACTAAGAAACTTGAAATAGATTATAATTTGAAACTCGAAGAAATCGTAGATTTCGAAAAATCTGAATTCATTCTAAACACACTTGGTGTACCTCGATGCGATTTCCACATTCAAAATTTTGAATTAGAAATTATCTTCCCACAAGGAGCAAGATTCCAATATGTAACTTTTGGTAACAGAGCAATCGATTACGTTGAAGATAAAACAGGAGTTTTCCTAAAAATTGGTAGACGAAATACCGTTTCCTTTAGTCTAGCCAATGTAACCTCATTTGAGAATCTAAATCTTCGAGCTGGGTATCTAATGTCAGATTTAGCTTATTTCATACAACCATTAACACTTGCATTAATAGTTTTCATTGCTTGCCTTGTTTACATCGGTGCGAGAGTACTCAGAAAAGATGTTATTGAGAAAGTAATTATCACTCCTGAAGAAAAAACCGAAATTCCTATCGATTTAATACAACAATTCGTAGAAAGATACGAAGAGAAAACTGCTCTTCAAACAAGAATTACCAATCTCGATGAAAATCGTCGGAAGAAGAAGGTAAAAGCAAAAGAATATGATAAGCAGAGAAAGATTCTCGAAGCTAAAATGCGAGAACTCATAAGATCTTTAGACACAACAAAACGAGAACTCAAAGAGAGAGGTCGTAAATACTTCGATGTAATCCAGAAAATTGAAATCAACGAAGAAAAACGAACAAGTATTGAACGAAGCATACAAGACTTACGGATAAGATACATTCGAGAAAAACAAATTTCAAAGGATGCTTACATAAGAATCTTGAGAGATTATCACAATCAAATCGAGAAATTTGAAAGAGATATTGATAAAGAAATTATCAATCTCCGACTCTTAATAGAACATGAAGCAACAGACGGATAAAACGTCTTTGCATCTTTTTATTTTTTTCAAAAGATAAGAGGATACTAGGTTTATTCAATCCAACCTTTCATTATACGTTCACAATTTTCGCAAACCAATTTGGTTGTATCTACTTTTTCACCTTTCTTTGGAAGTGGAAATTTCTTAAATCCACATTTACAAACATAACCGTGGATTCTAGCAGGATTTCCATAAACCAATGCATGAGGTGGAACATCTTTAGTTACTACACTTCCTGATCCTATCATACAGAATTCGCCGATTGTTAGACCGCAAATGATAACTGCATTAGCTCCTATTGATGCACCATCTTTCACAATTGTCTCTACGATTTTCCATTCCGGATTAAATGCTCGGGGATAAAAATCATTAGTAAAAACCATATGTGGACCAAGGAAAACATTGTTTCCGATTGTAACACCTTGATAAACCGAAACCCTATTCTGGATTTTAGCATTATGACCAATTTTTACTCCGGTATCAATATACACTCCTTTCCCAAGAACACAGCTTCTACCAAGTTCCGAATTATTTCTTACATGTGCATGATGCCAAACGCTTGTTCCTTCACCTATCTTTGCACCATCTTCAACTATTGCTGTAGGATGGATTCTAACGTTTTTTCTGTCTTCTGTCATTTAATCATCTTCCTTAGTTTTTGGCTCATCAGCTTTCTCTTCATCCCATTCTTCTTCAATCTTTTCTATCTCTTGCTCCTGATCTTCTAGTGGTTCTTCTTTACCCTTTTTCCATTTTCTAACTAATAAAACGATTTCAAGAGCAATAAAACCTACAAGCAATACATCAGCGATGATAAACAAATAAGCAACTTCAGGAAGATCCCGCAAGACCCTCACTTCCATAATGATCAAAGCTGGTAATAAAGCAATAAAAGTCGCAATACTTGCAATTGTGAAAATTTTATCAGCTTTCATTTGAAATCACATATGGAAAAAGTTTCTAACTATTTTAATTCATCGGAAAGATAGAAAAAGATAACACGAATTCAATATCAATTTCTTAATGATTCTCTTAATAAAAAGAAATGAAATCCTTAATTAAGAACAGAGAGTCTGCCTTGATTAGGATGGTTAAGAGTGGAAAAGTTTTTCGTTGAAACATTCGGCTGCTCTGCAAATACTTCAGCAACAGAATTAATGAGTCATTTATTACATGAGTGTGGGTACGAAAAGATTTCTGAACTTAGTGAAGCTGATTTTGTTCTTGTTAATACATGTGTGGTAAAAGCTCCGACAGAGAGTAAAATCAAGGATTTGTTAGAAAAACTCTATCGAAAGTCTCCATTGATTATTTCAGGGTGTTTACCTCAAGTGATGGCTGAGTGGTGTCACCAAGTTTTACCTCAAGCAGCATTACTAGGAGTTGATCATTTCGGAGAAATTTGTCAAGCAGCAATGAGTACTCTTGAAGGAAAACCCTTTGAATTAATCACTCGTAAAAAGGAATTTTGTGATGAAATCTTGAGAGACAGAGCTCGTCCATTAACAGGTATCTTGGAAATTTCCAAAGGTTGTACTGGTCTTTGTGCATATTGTATTGTACGAATAGCTAAAGGACCACTTGTATCAAAATCATCATATCAAATTCTGCAAGAAGCCAAGGTTGCTTTAGCTGAAGGGTGCAAAGAGCTCTGGTTGACTGCTCAAGATACCGCGTCTTATGGTGTAGATACAAACACGAGTCTACCTCATTTACTCGAGAGCCTTGTTGATTTACCAGAGGATTTTCTAGTTCGAATTGGCATGATGAACGTTGATTATGCTTACAGAATATTGGAACCATTGAAATTTTACCTACAACATCCCAAAGTGTATTCATTTCTTCACATTCCAATGCAATCAGGTAGTGATTCTGTTCTGAAGAAAATGAACAGAAAATACACAATTAAAGAATTCAAACATCTAGTTGAACAATTACGCAAAGAAATCGATCTCTCATTATCAACAGATATTATTGTAGGATTCCCAGGTGAAACAGAAGAGGATTTCAAGAAGACCTTGCAAGTATTGGATGAAATCCAATTTGATGTGGTGAATATCTCAAAATATGGTGATAGAAAAGGAACAGAAGCAAGCAAATCCAAAGAGAAACTACCAACTGAAATTACAAAACAACGATCAATTGCTCTCACAGATAAAGTCCATGAAATGACCTTAGTACGGAATAAAAACTGGATCGGTTGGGATGGAACTGCTTTAGCCTTAAGAAGGGATGAGAGATCCTCTGCAACTTTACTTCGAAATAAATCATACAAATTAATAGCTGTAGATAGTCCTACTTTAGAACTGGGAAACTGGTATAATATTCGGATAACAGACGCTCTTAAAACTCGCTTAGTGGGTTCGTTAATATAACAACAAATTAAATAGAAACATATACTGCTTATTCAAGATATTATACACTAGTTGATTTCCATGGTGAAAATAGATCTACACGTTCATACGAATTACTCAGACGGCACAGATTCTCCAGAGGAACTAATACGTCAAGCTGAAAAAATTGGCTTAGATGGTCTTGGAATTGCTGATCATGATACTTTTGGTGGCTTACATAAAGCCTTAGAAATTGAAACTGACCTGATAATTGTTCCTGGGATTGAGATATCGACTTGTAAAGGACACATTTTAGCTTATGGGGTGACAGACGGAGAATTCGAAATGGGATTAACTCCGAAAGAAACAGTAGATATTATTCATCGAAATGGTGGAATTGCAGTAGCAGCTCATCCTTTTGATTATGTTCGTTATGGAATTAAAGAAGAGATTTACAACATAAATATTGATGCAGTAGAAGTGATCAATGCTTGTATCACTTTCAAGCATTTCAATAAATTGGCGTATGAAGCAGCAATAAAATTAGATTTGCCAATGACTGCAGGTAGTGATGGGCACTCTGCTGAAGAAATAGGAAAAGCTTGGACAGATTTTCTGGTTGAACCTGAAACCTGGCAAGATGTTATTTCCATGATTCTTAAGAAAGAGACCTTTCCGGTTGGCGGAAGGCACCCACTAATTTCATCAAAAGCTAAGCGTTGGTATAAAGCGTATAAGAAAAGAAATGATCGACCTGTTCCGCATAAAAAGATTCGAATGCCTAAAGAAAAGAAATCTAATAGTCCTAATAAGAAATGAGTGAATTAACTATATAAAATAATCTTTGAATTCTTGATCCTTTTTCAGCAAAGAAAGTATTTTACTACTCGGTTTTTCTAATTCAGGAAGTATCCTTAAAGTGTCAGTGAAGAATTCACTTGGTTTAGAACAAATCCTCTTGATGATTTTTTTGGTTTCAGGAATTGTTTGAGTTGAATAACTCGGAAAACCTTTCTCTTCTATGAATTTTTGTGGTTCCAAATGACGCCAGAAATAAGTTATAGATGGGATGCCAAGGAGTGCTGATTCTCGAGCCATGGTCCCACCACCTGTAATCAATACATCAGCATTGGAATATAACTCTAAAAAGTGATATCCCTTTTCAGGAATGATTATTTTGTCTTCAAATTTCTCAAGTAGAATCTCTCTCTGAGCTTCATATCTTGGGAATACTAGAATCTTTCCAGAGTACTGCTTCACAGCTTCTTCCAGAATCTTGAGATAGGGTTTTGCATCTTTATCCTTCATATAAGCAGCAAAACTTTCTTCAGGTCTAAAGATAAGATATCTTTCCTCTTTACTTTCTTCTCTTTTCTTCATGAAGCGTTTGTAGTTCTCAACAGTAATATATTCAACTTCATCAACTCCCGCATATTGATGAATAATTTCTGGTTGGGCACCCAAACGAATGAAATCTTCCTTATTAATACAAGAAGGAGTTATAAGATATCTCGCAAGTGAAAAAGTTAAGCGAGCAACAGGAATAGAATGAGCTGTATCATTCAATAGAATCAATGGTATACCAAGACCAAAGGCGACTCGAGCAGCATCAGGAGAAGAAAACGAAATTGCTGCTATAGGTTTTGGTTTGTAATCAGCTATGTGTTCAGCTACTTCAACCACTCGTTTAGCACTTGCAATAAGTTTGCCTGCTAAGCTTTTACCACCATATATCCCGAAAGTAGCAGGGGAAACATTTCGATGTTTGAAGATATCTGCAATATAATCATGTTTCCGAGTTGTGTAGTGTGCCTCTATTCCAAACTCTTTGAGTTTTTCACCGAATGCTAGAAAAAGCATTGCTTGTTTTGGAGTTAACACTTCAAACCAAATGACTTTTCTCTCAACCATTTACTTCTGCCAACTTGAAACCATTCTTTTTCATGAATTGCAAATCTTCTTTGAAGAATGCTTTGATCAAAGTATTCCAAACAATTAACCAAAAGAGAAATAATAAACCAGCAACAAATGCTGAGACCACATTAAATGTTAAAGGATGATCCTGAAGGGAAGTAAATAATCCATTTTCATCGAAAAATATGAAGAAAATAAACGTAATAATTAAGAGAAGAAAACCCCAAATAATAAGTATGGTTTTTACAGGTCCCCAAGCAGCTAAGAAGATTTTTCGAGCATTCAAGACAAGACCACCGAGTTAATTTTGTTTCACGAACATTTTTGCGTTTAATAATTTATTGTTCACTTATTTCAATTTTTTTTACAAAAATCGTTCAGAGGGTATATATAAAATAAAGTGCATATTTTTAATAGAGTAATGAAATAGTGGACAAACTAATTACGAATCAAAGGATTAAGACCAAAAATGGCTGTTATAGAAGCAGGACTCATAGTGAATGGCATGCCTATTATAAGAAGCGTTTATTATCCAGATGAAAAAGAGGTCGACCCATTCATCAGAACAGGATTGTTCACAGCAATACAGACTTTTGCAGCAACAGCATTCGACGATGAAGCAGAAGAAATGAAACTAAAAAGATACTCGATAATCATCAAAGACCTTGACCCCGGAAGCAATGAACAATTACTATTATACACAGTGGCTGAAAAGGGAACAGATTTTGCGGAAGTAAAAAGACGATTAGCTAACCTCGAGAAGAAACTAGACCTAGATCGAGTCATCCTTGAATCGCCAGTGATGACCAGAGAGCTAAAACAAATCAAGAAAATGATCGATAAAGAACTAAAAGATTTGTGCTTGAAACCAGCGGATAGAGCAAAAGGCGTTTTTGGGTAAATTCAACTAATCCAAATAATTAGTTTTTTATCTTCAATAGTGAATTTTGTAGTAGACAGAAATCTTTAAAATAGAGAATTTCACAAAAAAGAACACTCAAAGAACTGAGTAAGGAAACCGGCCTTAACTCAGCTTGGCTAGAGTGCTCGGCTGTAGACTTTGTCGCTCCAAGGAATGGATGATCTGGAGTCAGCCAGTATTCACTGCAAAGGCAGGACACCGAGATGAAAATCTGATGGTCAGATTTTTTTGGAATATCCGGAGTTCAAATCTCCGAGGCCGGACCACTTTCTTTTATCTTTTTACCTTTATTCTTCTTATAATTACTATACATAATACTATTGAAAATACCATAATTGCTCCTGTTAAATAGTAAACTCCTGTTTGCTCTGTAGGAGTAGTTGATTCATTAGTTGGTGTTTCTGTAACAGGTGGGGGATAATTAGTTGTAAATGAATATTTCGTGATGAAGCAATCATAAAATCCACCATGTGTTTCATTGTATGCATCATCTGTTGTTGTGAAATTATCTGAAAGTGTTGTACCTACTATGCAACAGGTGTTATCTGATATGTATTTTAGTGCTAGTCCTTGATCAGTTCTATTACCACCTAAATAAGTTGAGTTAATAATTGAGGTGCCATCTGCTGATAATTTAACTACAAATGCATCTGTTTCCCCAGTTAGAAATTTATCTTCTGAATCATCTGTGAGAGGGAAGTCATTTGAAAAAGTTCTTCCAGTAAGATAAGCATTCTTTTCCTCATCAAGATCAATACCATTAATCTCATCATTTGTTGAACCACCAATAAAAGTTGAGTATGATAAACTACTTCCATCAGTTGAAATTTTCGAGACAAAACCATCTTCACTGCCTGATATTGCTGTAGCATATGCTCCAATTGATACCGGGAAATCATCAGATCCAGTATATCCTGTAACATAAGCATTGTTATCATCATCTAAAACCAATGCAAAAACCACATCATCATCATTGCCACCTAAATATGTAGAATAAAGTAGAGTTGACCCATCTATTGAGAGTTTTGAAATAAAAACATCCATCCAACCACTATATGTTGTACTATATGCACCTAGTGTTGTTGGAAAATCATCTGAATTTGATTTACCAACAATATAACAATATCCCAATTCATCTACTGCAATATCAATACCTTCATCTATATTTGAACCCCCTATAAAAGTGGAAAATTGTATTGCTACTGATAAGCTGGATATTTTTAACACAAAACAGGCAGAGCCCCCATTATAGGTTGTATTAAGTGCTCCTTCAGTTGTTGGAAAACTACTTGATGATGTTAAACCAGTGATATAAAGATTCGAGCTTGAATCCATTACTACTGAGTGTGCTCGATCAGAACCATCTCCACCAAAGTATGTACAATAATCCAATGTACCTGTAGATGAAAGTTTTAGATAAAATCCATCTTCATATCCATGTTTTGTTTTATTCATCGCTCCACTAGTAACTGGGAAATCATGGGAATCGGTATAACCTACGACATAAGCATTTTCATCTGAATCTATTACAATTCCACCTAACCAATCTGTTTTATTTCCACCAATAAAAGTAGAATAGAGTATTGTAGAACCATCACTAGAAAGTTTGATTACAAAAATATCCTCTTGTAGCATATTTGACAAGTTATAATTATTTCCAGTGTCAAGGAAATTATCTGATTCTGTTTCCCCTGCGACAAAAATATTGTTTGCATTACTTATTGCTAGTGATTCTGCCTTCTCATCACTACTGCCACCTACATATGTGGAATAAATAATTGGATCAATAATTAAATGTTTATTATGTTGGAATTTTCCGATTGTGAATCCATAAGTATTATCGTCTATTAATGAGAACTTGGCTTCTATTTTTGTCTGAAAATTGTCTTGATAGACTAATAATCCTTCATCAATGAAATTAATCCCCGCTAAATGAAATACTAGTTTATTGTCCATAATATCTAAACTATCCTGCCCGATGAATTGAATTTTAATATCATTTGGATTTCCTCCTGGAGCAACAATAAAATCGTATTTCAACCCATTTGAGGTTATTTTGTATTGAAGATTTATTCCAGTCCAAATTTCTGTGTATAAAATGCAATCATAATGTTTTATATCAGTAAAAGTTCCTCTTGAGCCAAGATAGTAATTACTCCGAGTAATTTGTGGATTATTCCCAACAGGTTCTATAGGATTTGAGTTAACAAAACTTAGTGTTATAATTTCCTTTGAATTATCAAGATATAATAGAATTTTATTTTTACAAAAGGCTATTTTACCATTTGACAAGCTATAATAAAATAGAATTTCTTCATTAGACAATTGCCCTATGTTTTCGATAATTGTCCTAGACATGTATTTGTCATAATAATTATTGCTTTTATCAATAATTGAGATTTCATTTGCATTATTTTTACTATTGGTTATATTACTAATGCTTTTAATTCCTAAAAAACACGTAGAAACAATTAGAATTGAATAAAAGATAGAATAAAATATTTTTTTACATTTCAATTTTGACTCCCCTGAGTAAGACAAATTATATTACTCCATTGTATTAATCTATATTTTGCAAAAATACGTTGGACTGATGTATTCGCAGGTTTATACAATATTCAAAATCATTAAATTTATTATTATTGTAGAAATTGTATTTAGACATGCTAGAGATTTATGATATGTAAGTTAAACCAAGAGCTTAGTAAAATAAGTAAAAAGAAATCAGGAGAATTATTAACTAAGGTTAAATCCTATTGGAAAAAACGAAAATAGTTGATGAAAATTGACCTTATGCTAAAGCGATAATCTTTTATGAATAAAGATATCTGGGATTCGAATCTCCGAGGCCGGACCACTTCTAATTTATTACTATATTCCAATTATTGCTGATCTTCTAAATTAAAATAAATAAATAAAAAATGCTTATGGTATGAGACAGAAAAAATATTTGAATAGATAAATTGATGATGGTAACTATGACGTGTAGAGTTTGCGGGAAAGAAATTGCAGTATACGTTAAAGGCCATGGTTCTATTTGCCAAACATGTTACTTAAGAGAATACCAACCAACTGACTATATGCATGGTCCTTGGATTTACGTCTCAAGCGAGAAAAACGAAGAAAAGAGAAAACAATCAAATAGACGCGAAAAGAAAGCAATTAAAAACTATAGATTAAACGGAGAAATTTTAGAAATTACTTATAATGATGAATCAGTTGATCATCTAAATTTGACACCTGAGAATATTGATGAAATTGCTCTTAACAAAGGTCCACTAAGTGGCAAATGGATGGTTTTCGAACGCGAATCAGAAATTAATCAGATTTGGTTAATAATAGCAAAAGCTACAATTAATGGTGAACTAGGCATTGCTTCGAAAGTCAGTACTGCATTAACCAGTAAGGGAAAAAGCTATGTTATTTGTGTATATACAGTTGATTATTTCGATGAAGAAAGTGTCAATAGAGTGAGGAGAAGATTATCTGAACTGGGGATTAAACAATCCTTAAGGTATAAACCTGACATCTACACTCTACTAGGGATCTATTCTAAAACAACAAAACTAGTTCCCTATCGCTACTCTGATTAGCCTAATCCTTTTCAAAAGATATAGAGTGCATCGAAAACTGTAACTAAATATCGTTAATAATATTCAAATCTCCGAGGCCGGACCAATTCTCTTATTTCTTAAAAACCATAATTCTTTTATTTTTGTAGGAACTCTGAGAGTAAGCATTCCAAAGAGAAGAACAAATTGGCAAACAATCTCATCCTAGGAATAATACTTGCACTGGCCGGAGGAATTGCTAATAACTCTGGTGCTCTTCTGCAAAAATTTGCTATAAATAAAATACCAAAAGAAGAAAGAGAAACAGGATTCTACAAGAAATTATTCAAAAGTCCTTATTGGGTTATTGGATTAATACTAATAATGGGTGCGAGTGGAGCATTGATCACGTTAGCCCAATTGTATATCGGAGGAGCATTAATTCCAGGATTGATGGCAGTAGGAATGATAGTCCTAACGATAGGTGCTGTTAAGCTTCTTGGTGAAAAATTAAAACTAGCAGAATATATTGGTATTTTCGTTATGATCATAGGAATTGTCTTGATCGGTCTAAGTGCTTTGGAAATTACAGATGATGATATGGTTAGTTTATCAGACACTAATTTTGTGATACGATTAGCAATTTATTCAGTTGTGTTTTTTATACTATGGATAACAAGCAGACAATTAGGGAAACGATTAGAAAAAGGGAAAACAGTTTTTCTTGCTTTAGGATCGGGTTTCCCTTTTGCATTAGCAAATGCCTGGATGCAACCACTCATTTTCTTAATTAGAGAATTTATTAATGGAAATTTTACAGCACTAAATATTATTCTATTTGTTGTGTCCATCTTAATTGTCTCAGTGGTCAATATAGTTGGTATTGGTCATTTTCAAGATGCGTTCAAATATGGTGATGCTAGTAAAGTTTATCCCATAGGTCAAATACCACAACAGATTGCTCCAATAATTTTATTTTATGGTATTTTTTTGAAAAACTCTCCACAAACATATTCGATATACTTACTTCTTTCAGGGATAATACTTATCCTAGTAGCAGGATTCTTACTGGGAAGAAAACAGGGACAACTGGAAACTATGGGAGAAGTTGAAGAAATAGATTCTGAAATAGAGGAAACTGTTTAATTTATTTGCTGACTTCTAATCCTAAATCGTACACTTGTTTCATTAATTCTGTATTCTTTTCAGCATCACCTATTTTGTATGCTGTTCCATGAACGATTCCCATATCCTCGCTTTTCATGTAACTGATTACATCCTTCATTGTACCAATGGCATTATTGACTCCGGAAGTTTCTACGTCATTATCTCCGTACACAAGTATTGTTCCAATCTTCTTGGGCGATAACTGAAACTTACCACCTTTCGCATGAAGAGCGTACAAACGATCCATGAATAATTTCATTTGCGCTGAAATAGTGAACCAGAAAATCGGAGCAGCAAAAATTATCACATCGCTTTCTAGTAATTTCGGATATAATTCATGCATATCATCTTCTTCGACACATGATAACGCATTGTTATCTATACACCAATCACAGAACTGACAAGGTTTGATAGTCATATCGTTTAAAAAGAAAATCTCTGCTTCCTTTCCAGAGTCCTTAATTGCTCTTACACATTCTTTGATTAGTGTAGAAGTGTTTCCATTCCTTCTTGGACTACCATTAAAAATGAGAATTTTCGTCATGAATAAACAATATTTCTAGCTTTTTATAAGATTCGTCATCAATTAAGTAATAAAACCAAATATTTGTATTTGTTGCTCATAGAATAAGAACTAAATATTATAATACGTATTCCTCTTTGTAATTTAAAATTTAAATGTAAGATTGATTTAAAAGTTTAATTGTGATCTTAATGGTTGATATTTCAGCTCTCACCGTAAATGTTCTTCTTGCTTCTCTTGCAATTATCGTTACGACAGTTTTTTGGTTCACTTGGAGAAGAAGACCTGATTTAGTTTATTGGTTTATTTCTTTAGTTATCTTTACTCTTGGTCATATTTTACTTGTTTTTCAGCATTGGAATGTCATATTTACATATCTTGGTAATGCTGTTCAACTAGTAGCTTTATTGGTAGTTGCTAGTTCAACAATTTATGAATACATTACTATAATGATCAAGACTCAAACGGATGAACTTAAGAAGAGAAAAGAGAGGTTTTTCATAACACTGGTTTTTACTGTTACAGCTCTTTTTGGATTGGTAGCTATTATTCTATTGCAATTTTATGATTTATTAACTCCCTTAATCCCGATTGTTATTTTTATGATTGTTTTACTTATTCCAGTGACCATTTTCGTTTTGAGAATATATAGAAGACAACGAACTATTACTAGGCTTGTTATGTTTTTAATATTCCAAGTTGCAGCATTAACTGCTCTTTCAACAATCTTAACTACATATTATATATGGGCTTTTGAGCTGAATTATGCTTTTAATTTTGTATTCATTACCCTTATATTGACAGCTGGAATAGCAGCACCAATTGAACAAAGAATTACTAATTCAGAAGAGAATTACAAGAAATTAAGTGAGAGCCAAGAAGAATTAGTTTTTGAGAGAACTCAAGAACTTGAAGCATTCTCTTATTCAGTAAGTCATGACTTAAGAACCCCACTTAGGAGTATTGCTGGTTTCAGCAAAGCTCTAAAAGATGATTTCTCAAATCAATTAGATGAAAAAGGGATAGATTATCTCTCCCGAATAATAAATAGTACAAATCGTATGAATGAAATAATTAGAGATATGTTAGAATTAGCACAAATCTCTCGGTCAGATTTTATATATGAACACGTAAACCTAAGTAAAATAATTACAGAAATTATGAATAATCTTTCTCAATTGTATCAAGAACAAGATATTGTATTCGATATTCAAGGAAATATCTACGCAAAATGTGATGCAAAACTAATTCGTATTGCTCTTGAAAATCTACTTAGTAATGCATTTAAATTTTCAAAAGAGAAAACAGAAATATCTGTTTCTTTTGGCGTAGAAGAGCTAGATGATACGAGAATCTTCTTTGTAAAAGATCAAGGGGTTGGGTTTGATATGAAGTATTACGATAAACTCTTTGGTCTCTTTCAGCGACTTCATAGCAATGATGATTTTGAAGGAACAGGCATTGGTTTAATTATTGTTAAAAGAATTATCGATCGTCACAAAGGTGAAGTTTGGGCTGAATCTAAGGTTGATAAAGGTGCTACTTTCTATTTCACACTAGGAGAATTAAAATAAACCAGTCATTAATTTCACTTGATTAAAGGATATGGGATCCAAAACGAATGCTCTTTTGAACCATTCTGCTGCTGTATTCTTCTTTCCTTGCATATCAGCACACACTCCCATGCCAAAATGAGCTGTTGCATATTTTTTATCTCGTCGAAGAATTTCGATTAGATTCCTTTCAGCTTTTGCCCACGCACCTCTACTAATTTGGCCCATTGCTTCTTGCATTATTATGATAATTTTATCTTGAGTCCATGGATCATTGAGTTTCTCAAAAATGGCAATTTCTTCTTTTCTATGATCTTTTAAATCTTTGAGAATCTCTTCAAGTGACTCTTCACTGATATCCAAGAGTAGTGGGATGTGTTGACTTGGCATCCCTCTGTTTATTAGACCCAGAAATTTTTCTTCCTGGCTTAGGTTTTGGTCATCTACAATAGTTTCGATTTTACTTGGATCCTTATACATAACCTCTAAGATAGCTTTTTCTTTGTATTTCTCATCATAGTTTTCTAAAAACAATTTAGCTTTCTTGGAAGGCACCAATAGTTTTCCCCTAAATTTTGTCAAATTTCCGAATCCAAATTAGTCAGATTTTCAAGAGGTTCTTTTTTCTATAAATCTCTCTCTCTTTCTCATTCTTCTTCTAACTATTCTACTCACTCTTTCACGAATGTTAGTCATTCTTCTTCTTTGTTCCATAAGAGCTAAGTCTTGTCTTCGTCTTTTTATTTGTTCAATGTTTGCGTGGATTAATCGTTTAGTATTTGGAGTAATTACAGAGATATCCACATCAAAAACGAGGAAAGGCATGTTATGTTCCAAATAAATGGGTTTCAAAATTGCTTGTGAAATTTTATAGGGTAGGCAATTGAATGGTCCTGTTAAAACTAGCGAATCAAAATTAGAACCCTCTAGTACCTCCAATCCTTTTCCGATCGTTGGTATTGCTTCACCGAAAATTAATGGACTAATATAAGGACTTGAGAGTCTGTAGATCTCATCAAGATCATTTTGTTGTGCGTACAATAAACCTGTTTTCTTAAATCGTCTCCTCATTCTTCTCTCAATTCTTTGCATGAGTCTTATACTAATCTTACCTATGAGTAATATTCTTGATGCTTGTGTCCAAAGGGTAGCTGAGGCTCTGAGAACTGTCATTAATTTTGCTGGATCTTTTTTCCATTCTTTCTCTATAAGATATCCCGAATTATAATGTTGACCATAAACTCCTAGTTCGAAGAGATCAGTGGATTTCACAATAATACCATGTTTTGCATAGATCTCTTTTAATTCATTAATAAAGAAGGGGCTGAACCGAACGAAGAAATCTCCACTAATAACTACTTTTGGTTGGTCTTTAGGAGAATTCGTTCTAGGTATTTTCTTTATATTCTTGATGAGCTTTCCGATAGCTTTTTTGTATGTTTTTATATTTTCTATACTATCCAAGAACTCAAGCCAATAATCTTGAAGCATCTTAAGACCCTCCTCATCACCAACTACTTGGAGTGCACTTTCAATTTCTAGCATAAGATCTCCGATAATTGTACCAGATGGAACAAAACGAATCACATCTACAAAATTCATTCCTAAGAAATCTGTGAGGTAGTCAAACCTGAAAAGGAAGACGTTCTCGATTTTGTTTTGATAAAGCCATTCCTCTATATAATGGAAATAACTGTAAACAGCACAAGGTGCTCCCCCTCTTACCATATACATCCCAATAAGCTCACCTGGTTTTCTATTTTCAACTAAAGTCATTATATGTCCTAACACAACTGGTAAAGGTAAACATTCCTTTCCTGAACTACATCTAAGTCCTTTAACTGCAAACTCTAATTTCATTTTCGTTGCTGGACCAAAATTATAACCATAAGTTCTCATACCTTGAGCAGCAACATCAGCAACATATTTCGCATAGCTTGGCATATAGAGAGTTACTTGAGGATCCTTGATGCTGATTTGTTTTCCTTCAGATGTAATTACAACGATTTTTCCTCCCCTCTTCTTTACTTTAGCAACTTGGAATGGTTGCTCTTCAACAGCCTTCTTACTCACTTTATAATTCTTGACGATTTCCAGAAATGCCTCAAGACGTGTCTGTATTCCAGCATCAGCAGTATGTGCATCAAGTTCTAACATAAGATATGGTTTGTTTTGCAACTCTGATCGGATATATTGCTGAGTAAATGCATCTGTTGTACAGCTGAAACTGTTGATATTTAATAGATAGAGATTGTCATTTTCAAGTGTTAAATCGATTGCTGCCTTCATATAATTAGCAAAAAACCATGGAATATCCGCGTCACCTGTTTTCTCTATGAAATCAAATGGAATAACAGTAACACCCATACTTGAGAGTTTTTTAGGGATTTTTAGTGAAGTTTCAGGTGGGAATGCGTTATAACTTCTACCTACAAGTAAAATGGCGATATCGTTTGTGTCCTTAATTTTTTCAATTGTTTCTTTGCCTATTTGCAAAAATCGCTTTTCGATATCTTTCTGAACCTGCACAGCTTTATCAAAAGCCATATTTGCTAATTTCTTTGATTCTTTGAGTCTGTCAACTGCTGACGAAACCATAGATCTATCCTTTTCATATCCATCTGTGAAATCAAGTACTGGACTGAGAAAAGTCGCATCCCTAAATGCTATAGAGATGAAGTAAGGACTAGCTTGAGTAATAGGACAAAACGAGGCATCCATCCATTTCTCACCTTTAGGCATATTGTGAACATGTGGGAGGAAGATAGTAGTAACATCATTCTTAATTAGATCCAAAACAGCTCCATGTAAAATCTGAACGGGATAACAAAAAGCAGCATTAGTCATCAGTTCTTTTTCTTCATCTATATCTGATAAGATGACTTCATATCCTAATTCTTCAAAGAACGTGGAGAAAAGTGGATAAAGACTGTGAGTAAGTAATGCTCTCGGAATGCCTATTTTTCCTTTGCTTTGAGATCCTTTTACTTTGGATTTTTCCTTAGTTCTTAAGATGAGTTCATTTCTAATCTCAACGAGATTTTCTTTTTCCTCTGTTTTCTCGGTTCCTTTCCATTGGTGTTCATATCTTGTGCAACTCCCACCGAAGTTGAATTTACGTCCCCCTACAACGTACTTCTCAATTCGGCAATAATTCTCGCAAGCCTTACAAGTGAAACTACCGAGATGTTTTAATTCTTCCTTAATTATAAATTTGAGATCTGTTTTTGCTGGCATTGCCTTAATTTCATGCTGCTCGTACTTCTCTTTAGCAATGAGACTAATGCCAAAAGCACCTACAAGCTCTGGGCTTGGAGGAATAATGATTTGTTTTCCAGTAGCTTCAGCAAAAGCAAAACCAACCGAGTGATTTTTAGCAACTCCACCTTGGAAGAAGACTTTCTTTCCAACAGTTCGGGAACCTTTTACTTTGTTCAAATAATTATCAACAATGGAATAAACTAGTCCTCCAACGATGTTATCTCGTCCGTATCCTTCCTGCAATGCTGAGCGAATATCAGTATTTATGAACGCTGCACAGTCTGCTTTGAATCTAACTGGACTCTCAGCACCAATAGCTGTTTTTGAGATATTGTAAACATCGATGCCAAGGTCACCTTTAGCACTTTCCTCGAGGAAAGAACCTGTTCCAGCAGAACAAGTAGCGTTCATTGCATAATCAACAGGAACGCCGTTTTGAAGGAACATATACTTGGAATCTTGGCCACCAATCTCGAAAACAGTATCTACTTCTGGGTCATAAAAGACTGCACCTCGAGAGTGAGCGGAAATTTCGTTATATACAGCAGAAGTTCCTAGGTATGCTCCAACAATTTCCCGACCAGACCCAGTTACACCTACTAAATTAATTTTCTGATTTCCAACTTGTGAGATGATTTCATTAATACATTTTCTTGCTGCTTCTACCGGATTGCCACTTGTTCTCCCGTAAAATGATGCAACAACTGCTAAATCTTCAGGGTCAACTAGTACTGCTTTGGTTGTTGTTGAACCAACATCCACACCTAAAAGGAAGGAGGAATCTTTCTTGAAATCTTTCTTGTGCTCAACTGATTTGATGATTGTAACTTGCTTTCTGAATTGCTCTAAAGATGGCATTGTGGAAAAGCTTTTGCTAGTTATCAAGTTTAATTTTTCATGAATAGGATTATCTTTTGCTAGTAATGCTGCACCATAAGCCTCGAAAACTGGGCTTACATCTTTAAGTACAACTTCTACATTTACCAGTTCTTTCTTGAGTAATTTGATGAAAGCAGTATTAAGCGAAACCCCACCAATAACTAGTAATTTTTTAACATCCACTCTAGATTGAACAACTAATCCTTTGATTTTGTTAGCCATACTTGCAAGAACAGAAGTCAAGAGATCTTCAACTGAGGCTTCCCCACGATTCAATTTATGAGTGATATCAGATTTACAATGAACAGAACAACGAGAAGCTAATTCAGTTTTCTTGCCTTTATGTGCAAGGGAGATTGCATCCTCAAGAGAAATGCCTAAACGATCAATCTGTTGAATGAAAAATTCACCACTACCTGCTGCACATTTATCGTGTGACAAAACATTAAGGATAAATCCATTCTTACTCATGACATACAAAACAATCGCTTCTCCGCCTAAGGAAAGAACAACATCAAATTGTTCCTCTAAGGCTTTTATCCCTCGTTCAACAGCAATAATCTCAGAAATCTCGCCAAAAGAACCACTCACGCCATAGAAAGTCTTGCCTGAATTACTATTTTCTTTCAAAAGTTTATCAAGAATTTCTTGAGGTTTTCCTATATGAGATTCTTTAGCAATTGTATACTTGCCTTTTTCGTCTATACTAACGAGATTGACAGATACGGAACCGATATTGACACCTACATAATAGTTGGAAATAGCTAACACCTATCACAATGTGATTATAACTTAAGATGAAAGCGTATATGTTTTAAAATTTCCTCTTAAAATTATAAAGCTCAAAGGAACCTCTAAACTCTAAGCATTAGACTCTTCTGTAAATATTTGTCTTAACTATTCTCCTACATATGAGGAAGTTGAAGAAGTAAAACGCTTAATTGAAGAAAATATGAATGAATAAAATACAATTTTTGTCTAAAATCCTACTTGTTCTTTGTTTTCATTCACAAGATTTAATTTCAATTATGTTAATTAAAACTCTACTCATCTATTATTCCTATGAGGGATTCATTTGAAACTATTTGAACCTATAAAACTAGGGAAAGTTGAAATTAAAAACAGAATCGTCATGCCTGGGATGGAGACTAATCTTGGCGATGAAAAAGGTAATGTTACACCGCAAATTATTGAGTATTATAAACAACGGGCAAAAGGTGGAACAGGATTAATTATTGTTGAAGGCGTATTTTTTGATAAAATTGGTCGCGGAACACTGAACATGCTTAGTATTGAATCGAGCAAGCAAATCAAGGGACTCAAACAGCTTGCTGAGGTAATTCATACTTATGGTGCCAAAGTTCTCGGTCAGCTTTATCATGCTGGTATTCAATCAACTAGTTTTTTGACTGGCGAGCAGATTGTTGGTCCTTCAAATATTCCTAGTAAAGTTATAGGCGTAATTCCTCAACCTATGACTAAAAAAATGATTAAAGATGTTGTTAAAGGATATGCCGAGGCTTCTGCACGATTACAAAAAGCAGGATTTGATGGTGTTGAAGTACATGCTGGTCATGGGTATCTTTTGAATCAATTCTTCTCTCCTTTGTTTAATGACCGTACTGATGAATATGGTGGCAGTCTCGAAAATAGAACAAGATTTGCAGTTGAAGTCTCAGAAGCTATTAGGAAGAAATGCGGCGAAAATTTCATTATTTGCTTTAGACTTAATTGTGAAGATTTCATAGAAGGTGGATTACTGGTAAATGAAATGGGTTTGATCGCTCAGAAATTGAGTCAAGTTGGAGCAAATCTACTAAACATTACTGCTGGAATTTTTGATTCTCCTTATTATCCTGTTGTACCATTCATGAATCGTCCTCAAGGATTGTATTCTAAATACTCTAAAACTATCAAGCAGTTTGTACGTCGTATTCCAATTTGTGTTGTAGGTAGGATAAATACTCCAGAAATTGCAGAAGAAATCCTACAAGATAATCGAGCTGATATGGTTGCCATGGGTCGGGCTGTTATAGCTGATCCGTATTTCCCTCAGAAGGTTTTGGAAAACAAAAGAAAAGAGATGATTGTTTGCCCAGCATGTAATGCTTGTTTAAATCAAATACTAATAGACGAGAAACTGGCTTGTGCAATCAATCCCAATATTTTTGGTAAATATGAGGATATTGAACCTGCAAAAAACATCTGTAAAGTATTAGTTATTGGTGCTGGACCTGCAGGTTTAGAGACTGCTCTTGTAGCAAAGATTCGTGGTCATAATGTTATGCTTATTGATGAACAAGACAAAATAGGTGGTAATCTTCATCTTGCAGCCATTGCACCAATGAAAAAGGAAACTAGAAATTTCATATCCAAATATATACACCTTTCAAAGAAATATGGTTTGGATATCAGACTTAATACTCCTTATAGCAAAGATATTCTGGAGGAGTTTAAACCAGATGTTGCTATCCTTGCAACAGGCTCAGTTCCTTCAATTCCCAATATTAATGGAATAGATGTAGAAAATTACAAAACTTACTCAGAAATATTGCGAGATGAAAATCCCTCCGGAATAAAATTCGCTGTCATTGGTGGAGGGATGATTGGTATTGAAGTTTCCAATTATCTCTCAAGTAAGAAGAAACAAATTACTATCTTTGAAGAAAACGCTGTTCTTGGAACAGATCTATATTCTCTGGTTGGTGCGGAAATTGTTCAAAGAACTCTTGATGATGACAGAATTTTAGTGGTTACTGATGCTGTTATTGAGAATATAGATGGCAGGATTATCTCTGGCAAGCACTCATCAAAGGATTTTGCTTTCGTTTTTGGTGAAATTGTTGTTGCTACTGAATCTACTCCTTATGATGATCTAGAATCGGAAATAAAGAATTTCGTTCCATTAGTCTTCAAAATTGGAGATTGCAAGAAGAAGAGGGTCAGGAAAATCTTAGATGCAGTGCAAGATGGTTATGAAATCGGAATGACTCTAGAAACAATAGAACCTCCTCCAATGTTAGATGAACCCGGTCTTGGTGTAGGATTAAGAGGTAGTGTCATACACAAAGTGAATACTAATACATTTGAAATTGAGGACATCCCTGATTACCTCGAAGTGTTAGTAGACATTTGTAACTCAAACGACAAGATCCAAAGTAAATCGAAGAAATCTGTCCTAAAATTCCAATTCAAAGTAGTTCCTGGTCCAAGCTTTTGGATTAATAATAATAAAGGACAATTCACTACAGGTAATGGTGAATTGAATTCTCCTGATGTAACCATTGAAATGAATAAAAACATCGCTGCAGGAGTATTCACAGGAGAAGTTAATGCTGCTTCTGCATACATGTCTAAGCAGATAAAATTCATTGGACCATTAAGGCATGGAATGAAATTCCAACAGTGGGTAAATGCTGTTAGAAAAGAATTAGGGTTTGAGATTTAATCTCCTTTCCTGTTTTTCTTTTTCTATATTTAGCTTTTAACTTTAGAAAACAAAGAATATTCCTTTTTAAAGATATTATTTTATAGCATTTTGTTTAGAATGAAACAAACTTCTCAATTACTGCGGAAACGCTTTTCCAGCAATACAGTGAAACGATTTCTCTTACTTGGGTTAGTTGTTTTAATTACTGTTTTACTAATTACTGCATCAAGTGTTTCAGTAAAAGATGAAGAAGACGAAGAAGATGATGACGACGATGATGACGATAAGGATTTGTCCAAGAGTTTGGGATGGGCATCAGTTGGTTTGTTTGCTGTGAGTTCAATTTACATTGTTTTCGACCAAACTTATCGTTTAACCAGGAGACTTTCAAGAGAAGGCAAACAAGGTGAAAGAAGAAAAGCCATCACCAATATTTATCTGAAGGTTCGTAAGCCTTTACTCTATACTCATTATTTTGCGGGTTTTGCTGCTCTAATTGTATTACTAATTCATGGTGTCATGTTAACAAAGGACGATACAGAAGCAGTCATTGGTTGGGTTACTGCAGGTGTTTACATTTTCTATATTATAACAGGGATAATTCTTTGGTTCAAAATCATTAGTCCAAAAAGACGCCCAAAATTTAGAAAAGCAGTTCTTTGGATACACAGAAGTTTACTTATTTTTGCTATTATCATTGCTATTCATATTGTTCATTTAGCAATCGCTGGTTGAAACTCTCATTGGAATTCTTGATAAATTATTTAAACAAGAAGAAGACACTTTTTGCAGAGAACTTTGGGATGATGATTGTTAATGTCACATAAAATTGGTATTCGTAGAGAAACAAAACCTGGAGAACGAAGAACTCCTCTCACACCAATTGCAGTTAAGCAGTTGAAAGAGGAGCATGATGTTCAAACTATTTTGCAACCATTTGATAAGCGAGCTTTCTCAGATGAAGAGTATAAAGAAGCAGGTGCATTGATAAATGAAGACTTATCAGAATGCTCTGTTGTTTTCGGTATTAAGGAAATGGACCTTGATATTTTCCTTCCAGATAAAGCCTTCATGTGTTTTCATCACGTAATCAAGGGCCAAGAAAGCAATATGCCAATGCTCAAGCACATCATGAAAACTGGGAGCACTATGTTTGATTATGAGAAAGTTACAGATGATAAAAATCGTCGTTTGATTTTCTTTGGTCGGCATGCTGGTTACGCAGGAATGATTGATACCCTTCATGGTTTTGGTCTTCGTTTAAAGGAGATGGAAGGATTAGATTCTCCATTTCTCAAAATAAAACAATCATGCGATTATTTTGATCTCAAAGAAGCGAAAGAAGAAATCACAAAAGTAGCTGAAATCATCAAAAAAGATGGTCTTCCAGATAAATTATTTCCACTAGTATTTGGTTTTCTCGGATATGGAAATGTCTCTCAAGGGGCTCAAATGATTCTTGACCTCCTACCTGTGAAAGAGATTGCCCCAGAAGAACTAGCAGAATTAGTCGCGTGTCCTGATGTGGATGAATGTAAAACAACCATCTACAAAGTAGTCTTTAAGGAAGAACACATGGTGAAACCAAAGGATGCAAAAGCAAAATTTGTTTTGCAAGATTACTACGATAACCCGGAAAAATATGAAGGCTGTTTTGCAGAGGAATATCTTGAGTACATAACAGTAATTGTAAACGGGGCATATTGGTCTGATAAATATCCTAAAACTATAACCAAGGAAGACATCAAAGAGCTGTTTTGTGATGATAAAGAACCCCGATTGAGATTCATTGGTGACATTAGTTGTGATGTCGAGGGCGGAGTCGAAGCTACCGTTAGAATCTCCTATATTGAACGTCCTTTCTTCTGTTATGATCCTGAAGAGGATACTGCAACAGACGGAGTAAAAGGAAGTGGTCCAGCAATTCTCGCGATTGATCACCTCCCTACAGAAATTCCTCGAGATGCTTCTGAGTATTTTAGTAACACATTGTTACCATTTGTCCCTAATATGGCAAAAGCTAAATATGACGGAACACTGGATGAAGCTGGTTTAGCGGAAGAAATTAAGAGATCAGTAATTCTTTGGAAAGGAAAATTCACACCAGACTTTGAGTATATTGATGAATACCTAAAATAAACAAATTTTGGTATGCATAGGTAGAGTTGTTGCTTTAGTTGCCATTGTAATTAGAAATAGAAAGGAAAAAAACATTTAATTAGACATGGTTACAAGCATAGCTAAGAAAAACTAAAATCAATGGTTCGATTTACAATGAAAAAAGTTATTGTTTTTGGTGCAGGTTTAGTGTCCAAACCTGGAATCAGATATTTACTCGACAAGGGTTTTGAAGTAACTGTTGCTTCTCGAACTGTCAGTAAAGCCGAAGCGATTGTTGGTGATCATCCAAATGGGAAAGCGGTTGCATATGATATAACTAAAGATCCACTTGATGATTTGATTAAAGAAACTGATTTAGCTATCAGTCTCTTGCCTTATGCTTTTCATCCTGATATTGCTAAAGCATGTATTAAATACAAGAAACATATGGCCACAACCTCCTATGTTTCAGATGCTATGAAAGCACTAGATGAGGATGCAAAGAAAGCTGGAATTCTAATCATGAATGAGTGTGGTGTTGACCCCGGTACAGATCATATGAGTGCTATGAAAATTATTCATGATGTTCAGAAGAAGGGTGGAAAAATCACAAGTTTCAAATCAACTACTGGTGGTCTTCCAGCTCCAGACTCTAATGATAATCCAATGGGTTACAAATTTTCTTGGTCTCCAAAAGGAGTTATTTTGGCTGGAACTAATGCTGCTCAATTTCTTGAGGATGGCAAATTAGTTGAAATTAAAAGTGGTGATCTTTTCAATCATTACTGGCCTTACACTGTTGAGGGAATGGATCTCGAAGCATATCCAAACAGAGATAGTATGCAATACATTGATTTGTACGGCCTTAAAGGCATTAATACAATGTTTAGAGGTACTTTCAGATATCCTGGTTGGTGCGAAACTCTTCAAGCTTTATTTGACCTTGACTTAATGAATAAAGACGCAAAAGAAGGTTTAGAAAACTTAACTTGGAAGCAATTAATGCAAGTTATCCTAAACTACAAGGGCGATGATATTGGAAAGGAAATTGCTAAGAAACTTGATAAGAGTGAAGATGCTGAATGTCTCAAAAGATTAGAGTGGATGGGCTTATTCAGTGACCAGAAAATCGCTCAAGGTGGTTCTCATTTAGATGCTCTTGCTGATTTATTCTTAACTAAGCTTGGAACCTATAAGCCTGAAGAACGTGATATGATTGTCATGCTTCATGAATTCACAGCTGAATATCCTGATGGTAAAGAAGAAAAAATAACTTCTACTTTGCTTGATTACGGTATTCCAAATGGTGATTCATCTATGGCTAGAACCGTATCCTTGCCAGTCGCTATCGCTGTTCGTATGATGCTTGAAGGAAAAATTACAGGAACTGGTGTTATTATTCCTACCGAACCTGAAGTTTACAATCCAATTCTTGATGAATTAGAGAAATTGGATATTGTCTTCAAAGAAAAAATTCTTTAAAAATAGTTGTTAGACCTAGCAAACTGCAAAGGTCTGACATTTCTTGTTTTTCTTATCCATAAATTAGTAAGATGCTTTGCAGTTTAGTACAATCATGGACATCATATACTAGGGGAAAGAAAGTTTTATTTGTTGTAATACTTTTCTTATTCTCGATTGTTATGTTTGATAAGGTTGAAGCTGCTTATGAGCGTATTAAGCAATACGTCAACAAAACGCCGGTTATGACTTCTACAACTTTAAATGAGAAACTAGGTTGTAAATGCTACTTCAAATGTGAGAATTTTCAAAAAATTGGTGCGTTCAAGTTTAGAGGTGCGCTAAATACTGTCCTTCAACTTTCTGAGCAAGAAAGAAAAAGAGGAGTCATTACCCATTCTTCTGGGAACCATGCTCAAGCGCTGGCTTTAGCAGCTAAAATCACTGGTATAAAAGCTGTCATTGTTATGCCGGAAAATGCTCCTCAAGTAAAGGTTAATGCTACTCGAGGGTATGGGGCTGAAATTGTTGTATGCGGTTCTAAACCAGGCGATAGAGAAGAAGCTGTCAAACCATTAATCAAAAAACATGGATATACTTTGGTTCATCCTTCAGATGATTTAACAATAATTCAGGGAGCAGGAACTGCTGCTTATGAATTAATCAAGGAAGTTGGAGATCTAGATTATGTGTTTGCTCCCGTTGGTGGTGGTGGATTTCTCAGTGGTACAGCTCTTTCAACAAAAGGATTGCTTCCTAAAGCAAAAGTTATTGCTGTTGAACCAAAAAATGCGGATGATGCTTACAGATCCTTTAAGGAAGGTAAAATCTTTCCCTCAATTAATCCTAATACTATCGCAGATGGTTTGCGTACCCAGTTAGGTCCAAACACTTTCAAAGTCGTCATGGATAAAGTCGATGATATAATCCTCGTTTCAGAAGAGGAAATTGTCGATGCAATGCAATTCTTGTGGGAAAGAATGAAACTAGTTATTGAACCCTCTGGGGCTGTATCTTTGGCAGGTGTTCTTTCAGAGCAAATTAACGTTAAGAATAAGCGTGTAGGAATAATGGTTTCCGGTGGAAATATTGACTTAACTGATTTCTTTTCTGCATTGAAAAAAACTATTCAATAGCTATTTTTTCTTTTAATATTCTATATCAATTCTTTTTGCTTCTTTCAAAATATACAAAGCATCTATTGTTACCCATTCATTCATTTTCTTTTTACTCGTAGGTTTCCAATCACCTGGTGTGAAGTATCTTCCCTCAGGATTTGATGATTGACAGTATTTTCCTTCTTTGGGAAATCCCCCATTAGGCAATCTTTTTGCTTCAAGTAGTTCCAATCCTTTGGTACATTGTTTATCTTGAATTTTGTTTGCCTCAGCTAACACTTTCAAAACCATGAGAATTTCAAAATGCCAATAAGCTGGATATCGTAGTAATAACCAATTCTTATTGATAATTTCACCATCACTTAACCTCCAAAAGAGCTTTCTTTTTAGAAAAAGTTCAGTTGCTTTTTCAATGGCCATTTTTACTACGTTGCTAGGCTTTCTTTTTTGATATTGATTTAATCCGCGTAAAGGTAATAAACTTTCATGATAGCAAGAATTCTTAACTGTTGGGTTTCGATCACAATTCCAACCGCCATCCTCCCATTGATATTGAACAAGTCTCTCGACTAAAGCTTCACATCGTTCATCGTTAAATCCTAGTTGTAAAGCTGAATACAAACCATTTCCTTCTTGTGATGCACAGAATCGTCTTAATCCATTTATTATTGGTCTTTTCTTTCCTCCCAACAACCAATTCAAAACTTGATTAATACTTGGTTGCAGCATTTCATCTCTAGCTGGATAACCTATATCAGCTAAAATTGATAGTATCCAATGTTCACCTTGCCATTTTGTGTACACATGAATGTTCTTTTCTTCATCTGATTTTGGTAGATAAGAGAAAAGATTAGAAATAATAGGAGAGGTTTCTTTGATGCTAGTAATTATCTTTTTCACTTCTGGTGTATCATGTTCATAGTCTAACAATCGTAAATAGGTTTTCAATCTTATAGCTGGTTCATCTGATTGTAAGAGCTGATCAATTATCAATTCTTCATTCAAACATATCACCTTTCTTACTCTTTATTCTATTAAGAATTAAAATAAAGATTATTCAAAAATTCCAATTTAATAACTCTCTTTTCCTTTTTTTGTGCTGTTTTTTTAAAACCATAATATCAACCAAACGTATTTATATTAGTAAACTCCTTCGTTTACTTGAACCTCAGTATTAGGAGGAGTGTAGAAGATGGATTGGCCGTCGCATTTGGGAAAGGCGTTCTGATGGATTGGGGATTAAGGCAAATACCCAGATACAGAGTAGCAATAATCAAAATGTCACTCCTCCACTATTTCTATAAAAAAAAATAAAAAAGCTTCTTTACTATTTCTTATTTGAGTATAATGACAAAAGAGACTCTTCTTAATGCTGCGATCTCTGCAGTGAAACAACTTGCTAAAGAGAAAAAAGATCAAATTCGAATCGTTGCTTTAACAGGTTCTGGTATTTCAAAAGGATCCGGAATTCCTACTTTTCGAGGAAAAGATGGTTTGTGGAAGAATTATAATGCTATGGTATTAGCAACTCCTCAAGCTTTTGGGAGAGATCCTCAACTTGTTTGGGAATGGTATGCTTGGCGTATTGGAATTATCCTAACAAAGGATCCTAATCCTGCTCATCATGCTTTGGTGAAGTTACAAGAAAAGGGATTACTTGAATGGGTTATTACACAAAATGTTGATTCTCTGCATTTTAGAGCTGGCTCCAAGAATTTACTCGAGGTTCATGGAAATATTTTTCGCACGAAATGCATGAGCTGTGAGAAGAAAACAATGCTTTCAGAAGCACCTACAGAACCACCTAT
>DAOVPS010000064.1:0-14807 GCA_030629105.1 Candidatus Heimdallarchaeota archaeon | reverse complement strand
TCTGAGACACCAAATGATTGGGATGGAGGAAATCATTTTAGTGAAACTACTATAAGAGATAGTAACTTTGGCACATATTTAACTCCTGAGTATGAAATTATTGGAAATTATGGTTGGGAAGCTGCAGAGGTAATCGAACCAAATAATCCCTTAAATGATATTAAAATCGCAATTGACAAAGAGGATAATGTTCATGTTTTTTGGTCGGGAAGATTAGACGGTGAATGGGTACTCTATCATAATGTGAAAAATAATGTGACTGGTATCTGGAGTGATAAGGTCATAATTGGTGAAACCGCAACTGAATACTATGGATTAATGGATGTAAAAACTGATTCAGAAGGACGTATTCATATTGTTTGGGTTCATAGTTCAAATATAAAATATCGAATGTATGATAATGGAACTTGGAATTCTCCCTCAATTGTAGGTTTCGGTGAAAATCCTCGATTACAGCTTACTAATGAGAGTGAACCGAAAGTAGTCTATGTTGCTGTCACAAGTCTCTATAATATAGCGTATTATTATTCAAGCTATAATAAAGAAACAAATACTTGGAGTAGTCAATCCTTTGATGAGTTTTCTTCTTATTCTTCATCCGTCACTAATTTTAACTTTCATATTATGTATGAAGACGGACAAGAAAGATTATATTTTCTCCGAGGGTACGTATACTCTTATCGGATAAGCTACTACGAGCGATCATACTTTATTCAATATAATTTGTTTTGGAAAGAGAATGCATTAGCACCATTCACTTGGACGGGATTCCGTCAAAATTATGAAATTCCCTCATCCTTATATTATATTCCAAAACCAGTTATACAAAGTTCCGCAGATGGTAGTCTTCACTTAATATACAATATTCCCACCGGAGAAAGTGAATATTCCATAAAGTACCAAAAAATCACCCATGTAGGAACAACGTCTCCAATAACCCTTACAACAAAAGCAGCTCAAAATTGTTTTATGACAGGTTTGGTTGATAGTTCTGGTAAATTAATTCTGCTTTGGAATTGGGTTCAATATGTTGGTGGAACAACTGCTGGATTATATATGAAAACTTTATCACCAGCAACAAATTATTGGACTGGTGATGAATTGTTGAATCCGGATCATGGCTATTCTCAGTATCCTGATATTGCTGTAGATTCGGATGGGAATATCCATATGGCTTGGGTGGATCAAGTAGATGATATTAGAAAGATTTACTATCGAAAAGGATGGAATGATGCTGATGAAGATGGATTAATGAATTATGAAGAAAGAGGAATCTATGGTACCGATCCTTATGATCCTGACACAGATGATGACCAAATGCTAGATGGAGAGGAAATTGCCAATGGTTTTGATCCGTTCAATCCTGATGAGGATACAGATGGAATGTTGGATGGATATGAATTTCATTATGGATTAGATCCATATTCAAATGATTCACTAGGGGATCTAGACAACGATTCTTTATTGAATATTGAAGAGTTCCTTGCAAACACATATCCAAACGATAATGATTCTGATGATGACTTTGTGAGTGATTATGATGAGGTTGTTATTCATCTAACAAATCCAATGAATACTGATACAGATGGTGATACGTTAGACGATGGTTTAGAGATCAATGATTTAAGTTCTGATCCAAATTCAGGTGATTCCGATAATGATACAATGTCTGATGCGTATGAATATCTCTATCGGGATTATTTAGATATTAATGTCAATGATTCCGCTTTAGATCCAGATGGAGAAGGATTAATCAACCTTTATGAATACCAATGGAATCTACATCCAGGACAAGTTGATTATGAGGGCGATGGACTTGATGATTACCAAGAAGTAATGGTGTGGGGAACAAACCCCGTAATATTTGACACAGACAAAGATGGCTATATGGATGGGGAAGAAGTTAATGGAATAGAAGCTCCCACTAATCCTGCAGCTAATGCAACAGGATATGTTTTTACTAATCCAACATTATGGGATACGGATGGTGATTTAATATCTGACAAAACTGATATAACAATTAATTGCAATCCTCTTGACAATGATACAGATGATGATTTAATGTCAGATGGGTACGAATACTATATGCATCTAGATCCTCTTAATGCTTCAGATGCAAATATAGATCTCGACGGTGATACGCTGACCAATTACGAAGAGTTCTTACTGTGGACTGATCCTAAAAAAACCGACACAGATGGAGATAAATTCTGGGATAATGAAGAGTTAGTATATGGAACAGACCCCACTTTATATGACACCGATGGAGAAGGTTTAAGCGACTATGATGAAATCATAATATTACTTACCAATGCAACAAATCCTGATACTGATTATGATGGTTTGAATGACTATCTTGAAGTTCATGTTTACGGTTCTGATCCTCATATAATTGATTCCGATGGTGATAATCTTACAGATGGCGATGAAGTTTACATTTATAACACTCATCCAGCTTTAAAAGACACCGATGGAGATCTTGTTGATGACAATGTAGAATTGGATTATGGTTCTGATCCCACGATAATCGACACAGATTTTGATGGCATGGATGATTACTTCGAATGGCTTTATGGTTTAAATCCGGTAATAGATGATTCTATGTTAGATGCTGATAATGATAACATTTCTAATGGTGAAGAGTTTATCCATAAAGCAAATCCTTTGGTATATGATACAGATTTGGATGGACTCACAGATTGGCAGGAGATTGCTAAATACTATACTCTTGCTGATGTAGCAGACACAGATGGAGACGGAATTTCCGATTATGATGAAATAAAGGTTCATAAAACTCTCCCTCATGATCCTGACACAGACGATGATCGAGTTAACGATGGTGATGAAATCGTTTTAGGTACTGATCCTCTAAATGCTGATAGTGATTCTGATGGTATTGAGGATGGTCAAGAATTACTTGACGAAACCGATCCTTTGGACCCAGATGATAACAAGAATAACATCATTATACGGTATATCCTCATTATTTTTGGTTCAGTAATAGCTATTATACTTGTTTACTACATTACTCCCTTTTTCTTCTCTAAATTAACTCGAGAAGAAGAGGTGAAATGGGTTCGTGAAGGCATCCGCTGGCGTAAAAAGAAGAGTGATGCATTCATGAAACATCAAGAAAAACAAGAAGCCAAAAATCAAGAATAGGTGTTAGTGAATTCGATGTTTTACGAATATACTTATTAACATCCTCTCTCTTTTTTTTCTTACAAAATATGGAGGTAAGTTGAAGGTGTTTATGTTAAGTGTAGTTCCCCGAATTCGTTCTTGCAACAAAAACAATCATCTTGTGACTATCTCCGAAAACAATATCTTTTGAATTTCAATTTATTGATAGTTAATTGGTGTAATACTAATAGATGATTTTCTTTGTTAGACATAATGATTCACACGTCTCTTACAATTAACTCCCTACCTTCTATACCTCCTTTTGGAGGATTGATATTATGACTAAAACTGTCAATATAACAATACAAGAATGGGCTGAAGAACTTCTTCAAGAATTAGCGGAATTCACAATTTCCATTTGGAAAAAAGAAAGACCTAGTCTTCAAGTGGATCGATTAGTGAATTGGTTTAGAAATTTAGATTTGAAATATCCCCCTTCTGCTATAATTGCAAAAGTAAATGAGAAAATCATAGGTTGGGTTTTCTTTGTACAAATGACTGCAACCGAGGCTGAAATAAATCCCTGGGCTTTAAATGGTCATCCAATATTTTTGGAAGAATATGAAAATAATCTTTCAATATCTAAAAACTTGGTAACAAAAGCTATTGAACACGGATTATCAAGAGGAATAACACGCGTTGAACTAAGTTTCAAGGAATATGAAGACAAGAAGAAAATAGACTATCAAGCACTTGGGATGCCATTGATTGATCGAAACTGTCATATGCGGCAAGAACTAACACAAAAAACTAAGGTTACTGAACGCTTTGAAAACTTTGAAGTAATTCCAATCAGTCAAATTGATCCAAGTAAATTCTATCAGTGTTTTCTTGAGACTTTCAGAGAATCCAAAGATTTATGGTTATCTGATAAGACTGATGATGAAATGTTCGATTATTTTCATGAAGTAATTTTAGCAGATGATTTTCCTATAATTGAACCTGCTTCAATAGGAGTTTTATCTAATAACCAACTCATTGCATTTTCTATAGTTCGAGAATCACATGGTGAGAAAAATGGTCAATTATGGATTATGGGTGTCCTCTCCAGCTATAGACGTAAAGGAATCGCAAGGAAAATTATACATCACATAAAATCAACACTGACCCAAGAAGGCTACAAGAGTTCAAGTTTGAATGTCAATTTAAAGAATATTCCTGCAATGAACCTATACTTATCAGAAGGCTATATGAAAGATTGGACTCAGATTGGTTATACGTGGAAATCAGAGAACTGAAATCCTTCAAGATTTCTACATCTCTGACAACAATTTTCCATTAGAACCAATATTCTCTGGGGGATTTTCCTTTATTACAACAACAATATGGGCAAAATCCTCTGGATATCCATATGCTTTCTTTAATGAATCTGTAAGCAGTTTCACTAATTCTTTCTTTTGTTCCACACTTCTTGATGGTCCTTCGACTGTTATTACTGGCATTTTTTTCATTCCTAATTTATTTCTATTTTTCAGGTATAATCGCTTCAGCGAACCATGCGGAATCAAATGGTTTGAAATCAGAATATTTCTGACCGACACCAATGTAAATAATTGGAGCTTTAGCTGCATAAACAACTGATAAAGCTGCACCTCCCTTTGGGTCTGCATCTACTTTTGTTAAGATAATAGCATCAATACCAACCATTCGATTATATTCTTCAGCTTGATACGCAGCGTCATTCCCCGTTAAGGCATCCGCTACAAAAATGTTCAGATCTGGTTCTGCAACTCTCACGATTTTTTCGAGTTCACGCATGAGATTTTTGTTAGTTTGTAATCTCCCTGCAGTGTCAGCTATTACTACATCAATTCCTTTTGCTTTCGCATGTTGAATTGTATCATAAATAACTGCTGCTGGATCTGAACCATAATCTTGTTTGATTATTCGCACACCTAATTTTTTGCAATGCTTACTAATTTGATCAATAGCTCCTGCTCGAAATGTATCCCCAGCACCTATTACTACTGTTAAATCGTTGTTTATTAGTAATTGAGTTAGTTTGGCGATAGTGGTTGTTTTTCCCGCTCCATTCGGACCAAAAATCGCTAGTACGGTTGTTTCTCCTTTTTTCTTATTCCCTTTGATTATTCCTAATAAATCGACATCTTCTTCCGGGGATTCTAAAATATCAATTATTGCTTTTCTTAAAGCATCATAAGTAATTTTTTTCCTAGAAGTTAATCTCCCAACTTTTGTTGTAGCTAATGCATGTTCAACTTCTTTGGTGATTTTTTCAGCAATAGGAACGGCAACATTATTTCCAATTAATGCTAATTGTAAGTCGTATAATGGCTTCTCTAGATTTTTTTCAGTTAATTCCTTTTGAGTGAGTTTTTCAACTGCTGATCCTAAGCCAGTTTTCAATTTTTTGAACAAGACATCCTTAGCTCCTTTTTTATTCAGTTCGTAACTATCAATTGGTGTTAAGCTATTATATTTGTGTTCTAATATCATTTCAGATAGAATGGTTGTAAAAGAAATAATGTAATCGGTAATAATACAAGATTAACTAACAAGACTTGGATCATATTGGGGTTGAGATGGTCCTTGTAATTGTCTATAAATTGCTTGTCCTTTGCGTTCAAGATTTCCAATACTCTCGATAATCCTGTTTAATTGATCTGCTAATGCTAATCTTTCTTTTTCAACTTCATCGATTCTTTCTTCAACACCTTTAACTGCTGCATCAATTGGTTTTTTAACTACAACTCCAGCGCCAACACTATAAAGGACCTTATCAACGTCTAGAGGTTTGACTCTCATCATGATTCCTGAACCCAATTGGATGAGGGTTTCATCAGTATTTTTTTCGTCTTTTAAACCAGTTAGGGTTGATTTGGATCTATTAAGGTCTACCAAGTAGTTTTGCAAAGTTTCAATTTGTACTTGAAGCTGTTTACCGTACTCATCATATCTTTGAATTTCATTACTGATTTGTTGGAATTCCTTTCTTAATTGATCTTCACTCATATACTTCACCACATTGCTATTCTAAATAAGTCATAACAGATGTATGATTGACTCTCAATAATACGTTTAATGTATTTTGATATCATCATCTGTGGCATTTTCTCTAAGGATATTATTCTTAATATCTTGAGCAGAAATTTCCTTTATTGATTTCACATGCAATAATTGACGAGGAGCTTTGTGTTTGCTGCCAATTCTTGAGTACGCTTGATGAAGGGCATCTTCTTTTGTAAGAGCTCGAACATCAACTTCGTATTTGATTTTATTCTTCAGTGGTTTTCTCAAGAAAGTTATTCTGAAATTTTTTACTTGGACATCTTTTGACATTGTAACAACTCTCTTATTTTGAACTGCTTTACTTGGGTTTTTATTATTTTTGGATATAATGAATATTGCTTCTACATTCCTCTGAGCGTTTGATAGAGCCTTTGTAATTCCGGACCAGTTGTCTCTTTACCAGCAATTGCTCCTTTTGTATTAGCAAAACAACCAACGCTAACATAAGGTACTCCACGATTTATAGTTCCAACGTTTGTAGGAACACCTAGCCTTTCACTTAACCAGGTAATTTCCATTTCAGTAGTAAGTGGATGAACTAAAAGTCCTTTATTAGTGGCTAAAGCATGGGATCCGACTAGATTAGATTTTATGATATTACCTTTTTCTACTTCGACATCTAGAGTATCCTTAATTACTTTTACAGCTTTCGGTTCAAAATTCTCATGGATAATAGCACCGTTATCATTAGTTACAATACAATTGCCTAAGCAAGTGATTTTACTGTCAATGACTCCAATGTTTATGGAATCACCAAAGGCTTCTTCCAGTTTCTCCATCTCTCTTTGAGAGAAAATATGAGGAAGTAAAATTCCATTAGAGTTTGCTGCAAGTAGAATACCAACTAGAGAAGTATCACCGATATTGAGTTTGGTGATTGGTACTTCAAGAGCTTTAGTAATAGCTTCAACTGCTTTCTGTGGCCACATTTCTGAAATAATGGCAAATTTTTCAGTTGCTACACCAAATGCTCCTAGTGAACTCAAACCCATTACACTAGTTCTAATAATATTCATTTTAAACACACCAGTAAAGGCAGTTTGTATTAGAAATCTGTCAGAGAATCATAGATTTCTTCTACTATTTGCAGCTTTTATTGTTTCGCCTCGACTAGAATTACCTATTTAAATTATTGTTAAAGAACGAGTATTGTTCTTGAAACCCGGAATTATATTTTTTTACGAATAGAGAAAATTAAAAAGAGTGAGATTTTTCAATAACTACTATGGAAAAAATCAAGGTTGTTTCAATATCTCATCAAATTGATCCTGATGGTATAGGTGCACAAGCAATTATCTTTAGATACTTTAGGGAGTTAAAGATTGAACCAATCGGATTTCTAGCTGATTACTATAATTTTGAAGAAGTATTTGAAAAAGCAATTGCCGAAAAACCTAATGTGTTAATCATTAGTGATATTGGTTTAAACAGTAGAATAATACAGAAAATAATAGAACCTTTAAGAAAGTTGAAAGCTCGTAAAATTTGGATTGACCATCACAAAGCACCAGAAGAAATCAAAGAATTATTACTCGAGGTAATGGATGAATTCATTCATGATACAGAAGTTTCTGCTTCAATATTAGTTCAAAGACGATTTATGCCTAATGATGAGATTTCGAAGAAGATCGCAGAAATAGGTCATAACGGTGATTATGATATTCATGACAGACTTACTACTATTTTCTATACGCTAATAGATTTCCACAGAATGTCAATGAAAGATTTAGTAAGAATAAGAGACTTGTTCATTGCTGGTAAATTTGAGGACGAAGAATTTTTCCAAGAGTATTTAGAAGCATACAAAATGTTTGAAGCTGAGAGAGATAGAATTCGTATTTCCTTAAAAGTGCTAAATCTTTCAGGAAAAACAATTGCTATTGCAGAATCTGCTTTACTACCTCGAGGTAAAGTCACAAAATATCTTTCGGAAATCTGTAAAGAAGATATACTTGTAGCAATAGACACAACAAATTTCAGAATAGGTTTGAGAAGTGAAAATTGTGATGTCGCAGCAATCGCAGCAAAATTTGGAGGAGGAGGTCATAAACATCGCTCAGGGTTTACTTTTAAGAATGCTATAACTGAGCGAAATGAATTATCACCAGATTTTGTTAGTGCTTTAGAAGAAGCCATCAACTCTATTTCTTAAATCTATAGGATCTAAATTGAAAGTAACTTTAATTAAGAATAGGTCATTGTTGTTCTTGCAATATTTTGAGATGAAAAAAATGTTAGAAGAACGTCAAAAGAGATTAAAAGAACTAATGGGTTCCGTAGGATCAGATGGGTTAATCCTTTTTCCAGGTGTAGATTTGTTTTATGCAACAGGACTAATGGCTCACACTAGTGAAAGATTAACTTGTGTTATTCTCCAAAAAGATAGTGATCCAATTTTTATTTGTCCCAGTTTTGAAAAAAGTAGAATTAAAAAAGGAGTACAATTTGGGACAATTCAAACATGGGAAGAAGATGAAGATCCGTTTAAATTATTAGGGAAAATAGCAACCGATCTTAATCTAGAAAACAAACAAATTTCTCTTGACAACAAACTCTGGTTTGATTGGTTTCTAAGAATACAAAAAAATCTGCCCAAAGCGAATTTTGTTAATGCTACAAATGTAGTTCAAGCTGCTCGGATAATAAAAGCAGAGGGAGAAATCAAATTAATGCAAGAAGCTACAAAAATTGCTTCAGATGCCATAATCAAAACATTTGAACAAGTAACTCCTGGTATGACTGAAACCGATGTATCTAAATTAATTTCAGAAGAATTATCAAAGTATGGGAGACCTGCATTTGGTCTTGTTCAATCTGGACCAAATTCTGCATTACCTCATGGCTCTCCAACTGGACGAACAATTGAGAAAAATGATGTTTTACTAATTGATGCCGGACCTTGGTACAAAGGTTACATGGGTGATATTACAATAACTTCCGTTATAGGAGAACCAAGTGAGAAATTCAAGAAAGTCTATGATTTAGTCTACAGATCAAATAGAGCTGCCTTCGAAGCTTCAAAGGAAGGAGTAAAGTGTGAAGATGTTGACATAGCTGCTCGAGAAGTCATTACAAAAGGGGGATTTGGCAAATATTTCACACACAGATTAGGTCATGGAATTGGAATGGAAGGTCATGAAGCCCCTTACATGGTGAATGGTAATAAACTCCTCCTAAAGGAAGGAATGTGTCATACTATTGAACCGGGAATCTATATAGAAGGTGAATTTGGTGTGAGGATAGAAGATGATGTTGTAGCTAGAAAAGATGGCTGCGAATTCCTCTATGAGGTACCTCGATTCCTCTGGAAATAAAAATAATTGATTAACAAATCTGAGAAAGGGTGGAAACTTGTCTGAAAATAGGGGAACCTATCTTCTTTTTATATTTGTAGAACAAGATATCAGTTTGACAATTGGTGCTCTTGGATCCAAGTTATTTCAACAAGGTAATTATATCTATATTGGATCTGCCCTGGGACCCGGAGGTTTAAAGAAAAGGATAGCACGTCATATAAAGCAAGAAAAGAAAATTTTTTGGCACATAGATTATCTTTTAAAAAATAACTTTGTGAAAATCATAGCTTATGGGGAAATACTCTCTGATCATAAAATTGAGTGTGGTGTGGTTAACCAAATAATAAGAATCTTTCATGAAAAATCATCAATTATCAAAAACTTTGGATCATCAGACTGTAATTGCAAAAGTCATCTCCTATATTTTAATAAAAAACCAATTAATGAGCTAATAAAACAGATAAAAATAGAAATGAAAAATTCCCACCTAGAAGTTACTCATTTGTAAGATAAAATAAAGAATTTATTCAATTTTCTTCTATGAAAACTCTTTTTTACTCTGTTTAGTATTCAACATTTACAAGCGATTATTATCGAGAGAAAGCTGGTCAGAAAAATGTCTGAAGTAGATACCATTGTTTATTTTAAAGAATCAGGAAAAGCAAATACAGAAAAAGCTTTGAAACTTGCATATGAATACTCAGAAGAATATAAAATTCCGAAAGTAGTCATAGCAACATCAAAAGGAACAACAGCAGCGAAAGCTCTTGACATCTTTACCGAGACAGATAAGCTTGTTATTGTAACACATGTTTTTGGGTTTCTGAAACCTGGCGAACATGAAATGGACAAAGAATTGCTTGAATTATTGAAAAAGAAGAATATATCAGTATTAACAACTACTCATGCTCTAGCTGGAGTTGACAGAGCAATTCGAAGAAAACATGGAACATGGCAAATTGCAGAATTAATAGCTGAAGTATATCGAACTTTTGGCCAAGGAACGAAGGTTTGTGCTGAAATTGTACTTATGGCTGCTGATGCAGGACTTATTCCAATAAATAAAGATGTTTTAGCTGTAGGCGGTACGGGTAGAGGAGCGGATACAGTTTGGCAAATAAAACCAGCAAACACTTTTAATTTCTTTGATTTGCGAATGAAAAAATGTCTATGTAAACCTATATTATAATTCCAAAACCACACGAAAAAGAAAAGAAAGGTGGGATTTGGGTTTTTACCAAATTCCCTTGTGTTAATGTTTATTTCTTACGCTTTTTGAAAATGATAACTAGTGAAACGATGGCTATTGCTGATAGAGTTGTGCTTAAGATGAATCCTGGTATAAATCCTGATGGAGTTTCAGTAACATAGACAGTTCCTGGGTTTGGAACTCTTACTATAAAGTCAACAGAGCAATCATCTGTATCCTGGTTTGCAGGATCTCTTTGTAAACTTTCGGTATCATCAATGGAGCCTATCCATGCAGTTACGCCAGCATATACTCCGGTTCCCCAGACTATCGCCTCAACATTTCCATGTGGACCATCGAGAACTAATATATCACCAGTATTTCCCAGTATGAGAGAATCATATACATAATCAAAGACGGGAGAGGTGATTCCTAGATCATTCATTTCAGTAGTATAAACAGCTGAATCACGAACAAAGACAAGTATATCATCAGCAAGGAATACTGTATCAGCAGGTATAGTGTATGTGGCCAAATTATCTGAAACTGTCCATCCTCCAATGGCTACATCAAAACTGAAACCATTGTACAATTCAAAGAATTCACCAGTTGTTTCAGTTACAGCATCAAAACGAACTTCAGAGATAACTATGCCCCACCAATCCAAGTTCATAATATTAAAGTCATACTCAACGATAATAGGATCTCCTACGGTTGGGTTTCCAATAACCTTAATCTGATGAATTCCATCAGCATAAGTAGTAGTATCAAGATTGTAAGTTTCTAAACCGTCTGGTGTAGTCCATGTGTTTACCAAAACATTGTCAATGTATAATGTTCCTGTTGTGAAAGGTCCAATATAGAATCCTGCTTCAACTTCAATGGTACCATTAGCTACTGTGTTTAGTATGGGTTTAGTTATTTCAACGTCTGAGAGAAAACCTGAAGGTATATGTGTATAGTTTTCCCAATCCCACTCGAAAACATCTGCCAAATAGTTAGCAATATTAGTGTTTTTCACAATTGCTCCAGCTTCACGATTATCAACTACTGAACCATTTGACCAATTAATACTCGAGACAGAAACGGTATCTCCATCTACAAGCAGGAATTTGTTGTGATTATAAAGACTATAAGAAAACCTGACTTCTATGCCATTTTGTAAAAGCAATTCGGTTACATTTTTCGAGGCTGTAGTAGGTTCTGGAAACATTACTCTTACAGTAACACCACCGTTTGCTGCATCAATTAAATCATGTGTTAATTCACAAGTATGTGTTAAATATTGTTGTTGAACATCTATTGTTGATGTTGCATTTTCAATCAAAGATAATAACATAGCATAGCTATTATTCGGTGAGAAAACAGGTATAACTTCCATATATTCCATAATTGATAATGGAACATCTTTCACAGGTTCATATGTACCTGAGCTTTCAATAGGTAATGTATGATTAGGATTTGGTTCAGTAATATAAGCTGTTGCTTTTCCGTAATCTTCAAAGAATATGTCTTCATAGAAGGTAGCAATATCTGTATCATCAAACATCAAACCCATTTCTCGATTTACACGTGCATCTACCTCTTCTGGTATGCTTGATGGTGCCCAATTACCAGAATAAACATAAGTATATTGGGAATCAACAACCCAGAATTTTGCATGAGTAAAAGTATAATCTGGTGTTGTCCAGAGTACTTCTACTCCATTTGCGTCTAATAGATAAGCTGATTGATTATTGTAATCGTCTTCATATCCGCTGACATGGTCATATTCCAAAAGAACAATTACATCAACTCCATTTGTTACTTTAGCATAAATCAAAGAATCAATTAGATTTTGACTTGAAAGAGTATAAACTTCAAGATAAAGTGAAGTTACAGCCGCATGAATAGAAGCATTCACAACATCAAAAGCATTATCAGGTCCTACAAAAGCTTTCGCAGGAATAGTTCCTTTGAATTTTTCTGTAAAAGCTTCAGCCGTATAATTCGTAATATCTGTAGGATTTTCATAAGCGCTCGTATTCTCGTTTTTCACCCATGTACTAGTAAAAGGCAGCAACAAGAAGCTGACTGTTAAAACTAGCAGAAACCTTCTGTTTATCATAATACTTAGTAAGATGTTTTGTTTTTAAATATGTATTTGTAAAAAAAATAAAGAAAAATTGACTTAGCAATTACTTGCTGAGAATTTCATATGCATCAAGAATCGGTTGAGGACCTCGCCCTCTTTTACCAAATCGCTCTAATTGTTTATAGTATTGTTGAAATTCCTCATCGTCGAGATTTAGGATATCTATGACTTCAGCTTTGCTTTTTGTCTTAACTTCAGGAATACTCATAACTTCTTTAACAAAATCATTCAAACTTAGTTTCTCTTGACTTACTTTAAGCGGATTACCTAAAATACCAGTAAGAAAACCAATATCTTCATCAGAAGCTCCTCTAACTCTCAGAACGAATTTTGTTTCATCTACTCTTTGTATAATCCTTATTCTAGAGGGAACTAAGATAACTTTTGTTACATCATCTTCGAGAGTTTTCACAGTAGTACCAAAATTTTCTGCTATTTTGGATAACAATGATTCAACATCACTGTCTTTTGAGAGTTCATATTCAGCTTTCATACAAAAAATAACTCACATGTCTTTTTATAGCTATCTTTGGGGGAAAAACAAAGAACTTTTAGAACAAGTCCTTTACAGATAATTCAAATGCTTTAACAAAATCGTCAGGAGTTACACCAGGAATATCTATTTTTTCGGAATCAAAAACTTGTGCGACTTTGGAATAGATGTGTTTTGGATTCACGAGCGTTCCAATTAGTGCGTTTTCAATTAATTCCGGAGTATTCATTGGTTGAGCTGAAAAATCACCACTAATGATGATGTCTTTTATGAAATCATTTTCTATTTCGAAGAAAATGCGTATTAAACCACCGGGAGCTTTGTATACTGATTCATAAATTTGAGTGGTAGTTGAGATTTTTACTTTGCGTTTTTCCATTAATTCAGTTTTACGTTGAAGAGGGATATTCAGCCATTCTTCACTTTTATGTTGTTTTAATAGCTCATCAACGATTTCTTGTTCTTTTGGAAGGAATTTGTTAGTAATTCTAAATTTAACTCCAAACACTTTCTCAAAATTCTCTATGAGTATTTTTTTTACTGATTGTTTATCAGGAGGATTATCTAGGAAACCCTTGATTGTTCCTAACCTTTCCCTTAAGCTTGAAGCTATTTTGTCTCTGAATTTTTCATTTGGAACTTTTAGTATCTTCACCATTTCATCGAAATTAAAATCAAAAATTAAATTGCCTGATAACATTCGTCCTCCACCAACTTCAGCAGCACCATTACCAGAGATCTTCTTTCCATCCGCTTGAATATCATTTACAGGTGCATATTCTGCATTTATTCCAATTGCTCTATATGTTTCAATAGGTGCTTGAAGGACCTTTTCATACAATTCAGCAACATTTTGTGGTAATACTTTGCTGTCAAGACGAGCTATTATTTGATAGAACAATTGCCCACTATCAAGATAAACCGCACCTCCACCTAAAGGTCTTCGAGCAATTGGGATATTATTTTTCTTACAGTATTCTGTATCTACTTCTTCCTCTATAATTTGATGGTAACCAACACAAACATATGGATCCTCTGGCCAACAAATAATTATAGTATTTTCAATATCATCATATCTTTCCATAGCTAATCCAACAGCATGATATACTGCTTGAGTTTCTAATCCAGGGAGCCCATCAAATTCAATTAAACGCCATTCTTCAGTCATTCTAATTACCTGATTCTTTTCTAGACTTTCCATTTCTTCTCTTTGTTCTATTATAACTTTTTCCAATTCATTTTTAATAGTACGAAGCGTAAGAAAAATTAGGAATTTGAATGGGATTACGATGATAATTGAAAAAACTAAATTTGGATCGATAACTATCGACGGCGTAAAATACAAGCATGACATCTATATTAATGTCGATGGTACGATAACAGAAAGAAAAAAGGAATTATCTAGACCCATAAGTAAAGGACATACAGTTCTTGGTCCCTTAGAAATTCAATTGTTATTAGATCAGAAACCCGATACACTAG
>DAOVPS010000071.1:0-14360 GCA_030629105.1 Candidatus Heimdallarchaeota archaeon | reverse complement strand
CTTTTCTCTCCTTATTAGCTTCTACTATAAGACGTGCGATGCAGTAACTAACAAGAAATATACCAACAGCACCAATTGTCCAAATCAACAAAGGGATAATATCATAATTTGAACCTCCAAAATATTTGTAACTAGATAGATAAACAAAACTGAAACTAAGATTTATTCCAAAAAACACAATTCCAAATATCAAAGTCAGAATTCTTCTCTGTGTTTGTGTTTCTCTTGATAAACCACATATAAACCCAGCACATAATGAAGGAACAATATAAGCGAAAAGTAGTATTGAAATAAGTTCTCCATCATAAGTGAAAATTTCGATACTATGACTGAAACTCATAGCAAACCTTCCAAAAAGAGAACCTAAAACTGTTACAGTAGCAAAAATTATATTTAACCAGAAAGCCTCTGACGACATAATAGATCTAAAATTCTCTTTTACTTCAGACATTAATATTCATCTTCAACAATTCTTTCCTATATTCATAATGTAATATTTTATTGATAAAGAATCTCTCTTGAAAGTTTAGAAACCGTTCTGATAGGGGACTATACTTTTTTTCTTTTTAATCCAAATTATTGCTGTTCATTTCCCTATCTTTTGTTAAGTTTTATTAGGAGAATCCGAGTAGCTTAGCTGATGGAAATGACGAAATTAAGAAAAACCATTTTCTTGATGATAATTATTCTAACACCTATCATTTTTAATATTATTCCCACAACAGGAACTGAGGAGAAGATTCTTCCTAAAAGAAATATTGATTTCACATCATCACTACAATCAATTGAACTGGACGAAGAAGTATTACGACCTGATGATAATTTTGGGGATCAGCAGTTATTCTGGATTACTATGCCTGATTGGATGCAAGTGAGAGCCACTCTACTGGCAGAAGGCATTTATTGTTATATTTACATGGCAAATGAAACAATTGAATTACTTGGCGAAAATGAATCCATCACCAAATGCGAAGCTGTTCGGGATGCTTTTGATGCAGATATTTATCCAAGTGCAATTGAGGTTGCAGGACATCCAGATGGGTTATTAGGCGATTGTGATGGGGATCCAAAGGTCACAGTTTTCTTGGCTCCTTTAGTGAGGTACATGGGTAATGCATATCTAGGTTTCATTAACTTAGATCATGAAAACCCCAGCTTTCCCTATACTAACCTTAGGGAAATGGTTTTTTGTGATTCAGAGAAGAGTGTTTATGATACCATCTTTATTACAATTCACGAATTTAATCATTTAATTTGGTGTAATAACGATTGGAATGATTGTCAATTCCTTAGCGAAGGATTAGCCAATTATGCTATCGATTATGCAGGATATTATTCTTGGGTTACAGATGCAGTTACCAATTCTTTCACTTTTCATCCTGAAATTTCACTTTTATATTTCGTTCGAGAGTATGGTGAATTGTGGGATTCAAGTTATGGTCAAGCATACTTATTTGTTACTTATCTTGCAGAACGTTTTGGGAATGATTTTACTAAGCAATTAGTCTTTATCCCCGAAGATGGGGCAATTGGGATTGATAAGGCACTTGAGCATTTCGGTTATGATCTTACATTTAATGATATTTACCTTGATTGGATAACTGCTTGTGTACTTGATGATCCGAGCTTCGATGGGGGAATATATGGTTTTGAAACTGTTGATTATACTATACAAGCAGCTTCTTCTGTTCTCTTTGATTTTCCGAGAACAAGAACACATTACTATTATGGTTTTGATGTAAAGAGAATGTATCTTCCTCGAGATAATTTTACACTCGTTATTGATAACCCATACCCCTATGCACTCGGTGTGTCCATAGTTCTTGAGAATGAAAGTGGCATCCAAGTTATTAAAGAGATTTATCGAGAAAATTCAGATGAGTACAGAATTTATGTTGAAGGCACGAATTTACAAAACATCTATGTTATCACTAGTTTAATGTCTGAGGATTCACCTATTGAATATGGTTCTGTTATGTCTATGGATGAACTCATTTCCGAAGAACTGAATTACAACTTTTTCGAAGGTAATGTAGTTAGCAATGTATCAGCAAAAATCGTTTATTCATTTCTTTTCTGCATACCAATTACTCTGCTTTTAATTAGAAAGAAGAAACGAAGAATATTGCAAAATAAAAAAGAGGAATTATGAGAAGATGTCAATATATGAAATAAAAGAATATGAGTCTGGAATCGAAGAAGAACTAGTTAAAGTGGGAACAGAAGTAGCATCAAAATGGGTTTGGCCTTACCAACATTCTCTCGAGGGCTTCAAGAATATCATTTCAAAACCAGATTTTGACCCTGAGTTGTTACTTTCATGTATCAAAGATGGAGAAATTGTAGGTTATGTATTGGCTAGAATTGGAGAAGATTCACTAATCAGACCTGATTTGAAAGAAGATTGTGTTTATGCAAGAATATTGTATCCAAGAGTTTTACCTGGACATGAGAAAGCTACTGATCTATTAATGGAAAGGATAATTGAAGCTCTAAAGAAGAAAGGCGTGGAATTAGTTCGAACTCGAGTATCCTCAATGAGAGAAGGAAGTCTTCACTATATTGAGAAATGGGGTTTCAAACAAAATAAAACCTATCCAGTTGGTTACAAACTCTACTACAATTATGAGCTAAGCAAAGGGAAAATTGAACGAACAACAAAAGATGTACTGGAATTTGAAAAAGAAAGAGATTTAAAAGAATGCATCAATTGGGTTGCTGACTTTTTTGTTGTTTCTGAAAAGCAAGCAGAGAAATATATTCTTGACATTAGTTCAAGAGAGGATTTAGTTAGTCATCTTGTTATTCATGAAGATGATAAATTAGCTGGGTATTGCTATGCCTGTCCAAACTCGGTTAATGCTAAAATCATAGCTTCGTTTTACATAGATGCAATAAATGAGGATTATTTTGATCAGTTAATTATACAGACAATTAATGCAAGTATTGAGAGAAATGCAAACTACTTCCTAATCGATTTAGTTTATGGTGTGCTAAAATACGAGGATACCGTAAAATCTCTCGGATTATCTAAAGTTACTACTTGGGGTGTTTTTGAAAAATCACTTTGAATGGAAAAAAACACACAAAGTCCTACTTCGAAACTCTTTTTGTTAGGAATGATTTACTATATGAAAAAAACACATGTGGTAATCATGAATCTCGAATGCTATTTTATAGATGATGAAGGAGAAGAAACACTTGCAAAATTAGAAGAAGTGAGAATAACAACTGATTCTTTGGCAGTTATCATCTCTCACACTCATCGTCAAATCTTTGTCTTTAAAGGAACTGAAACATCGATACGACAAAAATTCGCAGGAGCAAGAAGTGCTTCAATGAAAAGATTAAATCAAGGTTACAAAATACAACACATTGAGCAAGAATTTGGGATTGATGATTCCTTCAAACCAATTTTAGAATTCCTTGGTGGAATTAAAACCCAAATAGTTGACTATGTTAAAATCCCCAGAAATATCCCTCGTAAATATACAAAAACAGTTGAAACAATGATGGCTTTAGAACCATTAGAGGAAGCAACTTGTGAGTATCTTCTAGCGGTTAGCAATTGTTTTGAGATTAAAGGATTTAGTAAAAATGATTTAAGGAAAGGGAAGTTTAAATTAAAAGAAACAAAAGGTGTTCCGGAGAAGATATTTCCTTTTGATAAATACATTCCTAGACTTCTAATATCTGAAAACAAAATAGTAGGAATTGAATTTTGGAAAAAAACATCATAAGTTATTTGAGACATCCTTACTTCTATTTTTATTTCTGAGATTCTTTACCTCTTTTTGCAGCATTTAATAAACTATGAAGGTTATCAGATTCAGGATAAAATTCTAAGGCTTTCTGTGTGCATTCTATTGATTTGTCAAATTCTTCCCTTTCACGATGAGCGTTACAAAGATTATATAGAACATCTATTTCATCTGGATTGAGTTCCAGTGCTTTTTGCCAGTATTTATAGGCAGAGTCAAAATCACCTTTTCCCGTATAGTAAGTATTTCCAAGATTATACCAGGCATCCAAATACTCAGGATCTAGTTCTACAGCTTTATGTAAGCATTCAATTGCTTCATCGAAGCGGTCCTCTTGCCAGTAATCCAATCCTATTTGAAAGAGGTTTTTAGCTTCTGCGATTTTATCTTTCTTAGTCATTCTAATTAACCAACTTGTCAAGAATCTATTTTTATTAAATAAACTATGGAACTAATAAATCATTTTAATTGAAAAAAATAGTTCATTCAGTGTTTTTTTCCGAAAATATATTTAAATCTGAAAACCTATTGAAACGAAATTTAGCATTCTTAATAGGTAAGATAACAGGAGATAAGATTAATGGAAGCTAATATTTCACTTGAGACGACAAGCAAGCCTATAAAAAAAAGCAGAAGATTTGCTACACTCGATTTTGCACGAGGGGCAGCTATTTTTTTAATGATCGGTCTTCACACCTTAGCTTTGGTTCTAAATATTGATGATTTACTTGCGGTTATTGAAGATCTAGCTTTAGTGAATCTAATTATGTTAATAATCATACCTTTTTATGGGGGATTGGCTGGATTCTTCCTTCTCGTTTCATCAGCTAGCAATATGGTAAGCATGTACAGAGACCTTGAGCGGGGCAATTCAATCAGAGGGATTGTTTTCAAACAAGTTTTTGGAGGATTTCTCTTATTGATTTTCGCTATGCTTTGCGAAGGATTAATTGGCTATCATGGAGCTTTTGGCAATTTCTTTCTAAACCTAAATGACATACCAGGATTCTTCCAATACAACCCCATACTAAATTACGAGAATTGGGCTGGTGGTGTTACATATAATTGGCAAGTGCTACTTTTCCGAATGAACCATTTTGAAACAATTCACACGATAGCCTGGTGCATAATTCTTAATGGAATGGTTCAAGGATTACTTTCTCTTAAGAAAAATTGGCAGAATAGAAGACGCATGATAATTTCTTATATAGTATTAGCTGTGGTTGTAGTAGGACTTACTCAACCTATTTGGGATATAGTTAGTTTATATGGTCCAGGTTATCCATTTGGAACTATACCGGAAACGGGGAATGTCTTATTTACGCCTGTGCTGGGAGAAGACAAGTGGTGGCGATTTATTGCTGCACCATTTCTTAGTGCACTAGCAGCTCCTATGGAACCCATTTTCCCCTATCTTGCTATATCATTCATTGGTAGCATTATTGGGATAGAGATAACAAAACCTCGAGAGAAATTAAATAAAAAATTCCCAAGAAACATGTTTCTTGTTGGTGCAGTCATGTTTGTTGTAGGTTTAATTGGTGTCGTCGTGATTATCCTTGGGATTATGAATGTGACTGATTTTGATACGGCCATCGGAATCTATCAATTGATTCCCTATCACCGGCATTATTCTCCTAGTTATGCAAATTATATACCACCATTTGCTTGGGTTGCACAATTCCTCTGCGTGAACAGTTTTGCTATAATGCTGGTCATGTTTCTATTCAGATTGATAGAATATCGAGGTAGAAGCAAAGCATTCTCAGATAGGACAAAGACTGTGAGAAGATTTGGTACCGTTGCTTTTTCAAATTATAATAATCAATGGATCTTCTACATCATGTTCTTCTTTTTGTCGTCTACAATTTTCTTCACGCCTTATGCTAAATTTTACTGGGCAGGAACGTTTCTAGTTATAATCGTAACGTTAGCTGTTTTCACTCTCTTGTTAATTGGCTGGGAAAAAATCAAGTACACTGGCTCTCTGGAATGGTTTATCAGAACGGTAACGAATAACATCGTTCCTGCTCGTAAGAAGAGATTTGATCCCTCTGTTAAGTGGTGGCAGAAAGGACAAGTTGATGTTGAAGGAGCATTCTACAATCCTGTATGGATTGATTTAGCTAATCCGGAAGAAGAGAAAGCAAAAGATGAACAGCAATTCCTGGAAAAACAAAGTGAGTCAAAGCTTGCACTAATCTTGTCAATCGTTGGGTTAGTGACTATAATTCTTAATGCTGCAAGTATTTTCGGTTTATTTGTATCTTTGCGAGCACGAAAACTTGAAGGAAAGAATAGAAAGAATACTAGAGCACTCATCATCTCTATTGTTGGATGCGTTTTATTCGCTGCGTTCTATATAGTCTGCTTTAGCATAAAAATAGGTGTACTGGGTATTTTCTAACCTATTTTTTGTTTTCTTTTTTTTCTATTCTGTAGCATAGGTATTTCTAATAGTTTTTTGCTTTAAACTATAAATAAACTCTAACTTGTTTTAGGATTGTTTAGAAAATAATTATATATGTCAATTTTTTTTCTTCAAAATGAATGTAATTAAGTGAATGAGGAGATAATTAATGGCATCGATTGAAGATTATATTGTAGAACAATTCACATTAACAGATTCAGAAATACCAAGTCTAGTAAAATTATTAACAAGTGCTTTCCAAGAGGATGAAGCTGCAGAAAAGGAAGGAGCGAGTATTGATCTTTTAGAGGATAATTTCGAACTTATTTTTGGTGTCCCCTCTATTGATAAAGAGATGTTTGTACGAACAAGACATAAGGAAACTAATGAAATCGTCGGATTCTTAGGTTCAATAAAACAGAAATTATCCATTGAAGGTAAAATCCTTACTATTTCTCTTCCTTGCTGGCTTTCCGTGCACAGAGCACATCGTAGGAAAGGTATAGGAAAAGCAATGGGTCGAAAAATGCTGGATATGGTTATAGAAGGGGGTTATGATGCCGCTGTCACTTTTCATGATGCAAGTCAAAAAGGTTTGGAAACTTCAAAAGCAGTTTCTCGAGATTCTGGAAAACCTCTTGAGCTCTTAACGTTTATGAAGAGATTCATCATTCGACCACTTCATGTAGAAGATGCTTCTGCTGTTATCAAACTTCCATGGATAGTAAAAGCATATGTAAAAACTAAAGAAGGCGTAGGAAAAATCAAAAGCTCTCGAGTGCGCCTCCTCAAGCCTGAAGATATCGATCAAATATGTAAATTAACAACTGATTTATCAAACAGAACTCAAATTGCTGTGGTTCAAGAATATGAAGATATTAAATGGAAGCTAAGTAATCCAAGAGTTCTTTGCGTTGTGCATGAAAACGAGCAGGGACAGGTTGATGGATTCATTAATGCTTGGGAATTCTTATTGGCAGGATTTGGGAAAGCAGTAAAGTTTGGTTGGATGGACACAGTTCATACGTATAACTTGACTCAGAAAGAGGTAATCTCATTAGCTAATCTTTTGAGTAGCGAAGCCAGAAAACTAGGTTGGAAAGGCATTCAATCACCTTTCATCCCGTATTTCGATGCTAAACCATTCAAGAAAGCTAACTTCATCTTGTTCCCGAAGAAAATCAGAATGTACATCTTTAACCTTACAAATTTCACCCTACCTAAGAAAGTCAAATCAATCTATTTTGAATGGCGATGAGTTTAGGAAAAGAGAATTCATGTAGAATAGTCCATTTACTTCGAAAATCTGTGAATTGTCAAGGCAACAAACTTTATGTTTTAAAAATCTCTTTTGGATATTATCAAGAAAATTCATTGAATTGATAATTAAAAAGTGATTAAAATGAATATTTGTCCTTATAATGATGGTGACTTAGTGACATTGTCTCATAAGTATGAAATACTGAGTTGTCATTCGCAAACTGAAACTTATTGGATCTTTGATGCGGTAAATTCCGAAACAAAACAGAAAGTTGTGATTAAAATTTTTATACCTGAAGGATTTGCTAGCGTTGATGAAACGAGAAATGCTTGGATAAGCGAGATTGAGAAATTACAGACTCAAGCTGAATATCAAGGCTTACCTATTGATTACGTTGAATCAGAAGAGAAATCAGGAATGGGTTTAATTCAGTTCATTATCGTTTTTAGTTATATTAAAGACGATGAAGAAACTCTTGAAATTGCTTCAGAGAGCATAGAAGCTCCTGGAGGGATAGAGATAGAAGGGAAAGCTGATGAAGCAGCATTCAAGGAAACTGAAGAATTTGTGGAAGATGAAAAAGTAAAAGCTAAACGAATTGAAGATCCACCAGTTGAAGAGTTAGAAATTGAATCAGCTCCACATACGCCAACTGTAGTACCTACGACTGCGTCTCCGAGATTAGGTAGAAGAGAAAGAGCTTCTAAAAGGAAAGCAGCACTAAAAACATCTGTTGTAGAAGAGTTCGCTGAGGAAATGGTTGAAGAAGCAGATGAGGAAGCAGTAGAAGAACTCATGGAAGAACCGGAATACGGTAGGCAAGCCATAGAGATTGCAGATGATTCAATGGAACTTGAAGATGAAGAATATGAATCAGAATACTTGAAGCAAATTTCCATGGAATACTTTGACAGAATGAATCCTCAGAATTATTATCCAATGACCATCAGTATCTCAGATATTATTGAAGCGAAAAAAGCTGCGATAGTCAATCCTATTACTGGTGAACGAAAAGTCCAGAAACAAACTGAAATAGAAGCGACATTAAAGGATCCCATTGTCACAATTCGTCCAACTATTCCTGGATGTAGCGTTGTTCCAAGTGTAATTGATACTGATTTCAGTTTCACCAGAGATGAAGTCACATTCTATATCACTCCAGGTGTTAAAGGAGAAATTCTTGGTAATATCGAATTCCTAAATGAAGGAAAAGTAATTTACTCTTATGATTTTGAAGCAAAAGTAGTGGACCCAAGATTCGCTCGAGTAATTGCCTATTATGGAATTCTTACAAGTTTTATTCCTAAAATAATAACTCTCTTGGGAGTTGACTTATGGCTAAATACAACATTGTTTGATCTTTGGGGTACATCGGTAGATACTATTGGAAATATGAATATTGCTAGTCTCATCGCAATAGGAGGAATACTTCCAGTTTTAGCAATAAGCATAATGGTAAGTCAGCGATTAAAACCAAAATCCAGCAAAATACAATACAAGCTTTCCGATTTCAGATTGAAGGGTTTGAAACTGAAAAAAACACCCTAGTAAACTGTTTATTCTAACAGTTTAATTTATCTACCTTCAATCTTCTAGTTTTTCTCCACATTCTCCACAATAATTTCTGGTTATTGGATTTGCTACACCACATGTTTTACAAAAAACAGTTGGAGGAGGCGGGGGAGATTTTGGATTCTTTTCAGAGGATGATGTTGTAGGAGATTCTTCGTTTTCTTTCGGAGAGAAATCTAATAGACGAGAAAGAACAGAGGATTTCTTTTGCGAATGAGAAGACTGATCATCAGTTGGAGGAGGAGGTTTCTTGAGTTGAGGGGCTAATTTTTGATAGTAGTTTTGGTATTCTTCTATTATTTCAGAATCAGTTACTCGATATTTTGCTTGCCCAACTCTCCCAATAAGACCTGTATTCATCAATTCACTTAATGCTTGTTTGATAGCGCTATTAGATAATTTTGTGTATTCTTGAATCTCTTGCCAAGTCTCCATTCCTTCAACAACAATTGCTTCTAAGACTTGCCCTTTCCAAGTACCATGAAACCTAGGTGTAGTACTCACTATAACCCCTCATTTTTCCTTGTATACATATTATTCGGAATTAATTAGTTTTGTTCTTAAAATCAGAGTCATTTTGCATGAAGGATATTTACAACAAAAATATAGATTATATGAGTTTAAAGGGATTAATTTTTCTTTTGAAAGCTCGTCTTAGCATCCAGAAAATCAAATTCTTTGGTGGTTTTTTGATATCCTTTGCTTTTCGAGGAACCAGAGCTATGGCTTCTTCCGCACATCCTGATACACAGACGCCACAACCAATACAGCTTTCATCAATAATACATAAGCCATTGTTAACTTCTAATAATTTGAGTTGACAACGATCAACACACGCTCCACAACCGGAGCAAGCGGACTCATCAAGACTTAAAATGTAATCAGATTTTACAAAAGCATTAGGTCTTCCAAATTCGTTTACAGCTCGAAAAACATTACAACAACAAACACAGCAGTTGCAAATATATGGGTGACCCGAAGCAACATTCATGGAAGTATGAATTAGTCCTGCATCTTGTGCTTCTTTAAGATAATCAAGAGCTTCTTGCATTGTAATTGGTTTTGTGGTATTACTGAAATCAAAGGCATTTTCTTCATTCCAAGTTTCTATGCAGACACTTATGGGATACTCACAGCGATTATCAATTAGTCCTTGGTGTACTCGACAAGTGCATTTTCTAATACCCCAACTTTTTGCATTGAGAATTATTGTTGCAGCCTCACTATGAGGATGAACTTTGAGGTCTGTTTTGATGGCTTGCTTCACCGGAATGACTCGAAAAATAGGAGGATCCGAAGTAAAAACTATGTCACCACGACTTTTCTTGAAATAATCTTCCATTAAAAGAACTAGTTCCTTGTTGTTACGATTAATCTGGTCTTCATAAATACCAGGAACAAATGGTAGAAGAGCATAATGTTTTCCTTTCTTGTTTCTAAACACTCGAACTTGACCCCTCTTAAACATTGAATCAAGTCTTTCTGTGAGCTCAGAAGCCGGCATCTTCAAACGCTTCGACAGCTTCTTTATAGTCTCTCCAGGAAGTTTTAATTTGCTAGCTAATAATGCCTCTTCTGGTTTGAAGATCCATTTGAGAACCTTTAAATGAGTTCCGTCTTCAACGGCCGGAAATCCATTTGGAACCAAGTTCAATGTTTCTGCTAAAATGACATACGGATCATTACTTCTTTTGCTGGCTTTAGCCATTGATTTTAACACCTAAGTCAAATTTCAGAAATATAAATCCTAATTAGAAACCTAGTTTATACTCAGAAATATATGTCTAAAATTAGCAACTTTTGGAACATTATAACTCTTGTTATAGAGAATAATTTAGGCGTAATTACCCTTGAAATCCTTGTTGATCGAAGTATTCATGAAATTCTCTTACAATTTCTCCATCAAATTTGACTACTATACAAATTGGAAATTGAAAAGATTTGTTTGTCGCAGCAAATGTTCCCGAGACAGATCCTTCAGCACATACCCAGTTATCTTGACCGAAAATATTCACAAATTCAAATTGAGCATCAGGGATTCCTTTAATAAATTCCTCATAACCTTCACGAATGACTTTACGACCTGTAAATCTTTGTTTACGAGCTGCAACATAATCAATAGTTTCTTCATCAAAGAACTCGGTCCAACCATCCATATCTCTATCATTTAATGCTTTGTATATTTTTCGCACTACATCGGTATACTTTTTATTTGTCATTTTTTATTACCTCATTAAAACATATGAGCTTGAGAATTCTATATCTAACGATTGATAATCTAAGAAATATTCAGCTGTTTTCATCAGTAACTAATAAATAGAGAATTTGGGATCTTCTTTGTGTGATTCTAGTTTCAATATGAATAAATAGCTGTATTACTATTTGAGCTATTGAACACATGGCTGAAGGATATTGAATTCATTTGTAAAAAGGTGAAAATGTATGAGTATTAATTCTGTTGAAGAAACTCATGAGATAATAAAAGTGGATTCGATATTAAGACCTAAGGTTCAACGTATTTTTCCAAAAGAATGGATATTGATTATTTTATTATATGTTCTTTTTTTCATTATTAGAGGAGTTGGGAGTTTAGGTCCAGAAAACCTACGTATAATTATCCTAGTAGGGTTTGGTTTAATGTGGCCTTTACCATTCATATTTTACTCAAGACCCGGATGGAAAGTTCTTGGTATAAAGAAAATAGAGAAACCTTGGTGGATTCTTTGGGGATTCCTACTTGGAGCAGGTGCTGCTCTGCTTGTTTATTTTATAGGCTGGGGTATTTTTGGAAATACGAATGAACACTGGTATATATCATTACTAGATCAAGTAATTTCTGAAGAAGATCGAATATTAATGTCTACAGCAGTTCTCTTCTCTATTGTCACTTTTCCAGCTATAATATTCAGTCCTATAGGTGAAGAACTATTTTTTAGAGGATTGATTCATGAAGCGTTTAAAAAATCTGGAAAGATTTGGCGTGGAGGAATAATAAATAGTCTAGCGTTTGGTTTAATTCATGTTTTTCATTACGGAATTACTTATCAACCATCCACGGGATTAGAATTTCAATCCTGGACAGGATTGTTATGGTTTTTCTTGATGGTAGGAGTAAGTGGAATATTTACTCTTTGTCGAGAAAAGAGTGAATCTATTTTTCCTGCAATGATTTCACATGCTATTTTTAATTTAACTATGAATGTTACAATTTTCATTTTTCTTCTCTAAACAAATATATGTTTAGAAGTTATTTTTTACGTCTCTTCTCGTCTTCGCTTTCTTTGTCTAATCAAGTTAACAATCGCATAGATACCAATTATAATTATTAAGAGACCAGAAAGTGATGGAAAACCTAGAATTACTTACTCCTATAGAAACACCAACAAGCTCTGCAGGTTTCTCAGTGATACTTATTCTTATACCAATTAGTGCATACATTCTCTAGCAAAGAAAACGAAATAGAAGGTCCTAATTAGGCCTTCTCTTACTATTTTCTTTGCTTTATTAGTCGAATTTTTAGTCACAAAATGAGAACTCATATTGTGAGCTCCTCTTTTATTTATGCGTGAAAAGATAATACAGGTGAATTATTTGACAAAAAATATCAAAGAAAAATATAAGCCCACAATTCTTGATTTCTTGAAGATACCTAAAGTTCAAGCTGGAATACTGAGTCCGGATGCAAGTAAGATTGCGCATCTAATAAGTTATGATGACTTGAAAAATAATGACACCATTGTAAAATGCTACATTATTGATGTTGCAACTTCTCAAATTACTCAGCTCACAAACACAAGCTGGTCTTTAGGAATAACATGGTTAAACAACAAAGATTTAGCTCTACGTAGATTATTACCCTCGAGTAAGAATGGATTTCAAATTTATATTTATGAAAATCTCATTGGTGAAGGAGTGCAAATCACAAATCATCCTAGCGGAGTAAATAGTTACTACAAGTTCAATGAAGGATTTGTTTTCCAAGCAAATGATAAAGATAAGGCACAACAAATTGAAAACACTAAATTTGGAAATTATATCCATTTTGAGGAGGAAGAAAGTACATCAGCAATTTATTACGTTCATATTGATAAAATGAAGGAATACATGAAGAAATCAAAAGCAGAATTCTTAGATAATAAAGAGAATCCTATTGAACCTGTTGTTAATCTCACGAAATTACTGAACAAGTCTTACAGCATCAAATCTGTTCTAGTTTCTGAAGATACTAACTCTATCTTTTTAAACTGTAGTAGTAAAAATGATCTCTATTTCTCAAATGATACTTATTCTTTCAAGATTGATTTAAACACTAAAACTATGATGGAAGAATTCCTAGAAGATAACGATAACTTTGAAATTAGTAAGCATGGAAAGGTTACTGAACTCAATCTTCCAAAAGGGTCATTCATTCAACAGATTTCACCCGATGGTAAGAAATTACTAATTTCTTACAAGAAACGTGAATTGAAACAATATGTTTTATCAGATCTTTGGATACTAGATCTAACTAAAATACAAGGAGATTTAGGACAAGCAAAATTAGTTGATCATTTTGTTTGTATAACCAAAGATTTTGATCGGGTACCACTAAAAATCAATTGGACAAAAGCAGGTATTTTTGTTGGTTATGCAAATGAAAGCATACATGAAATTGCAAGAATTAGTGAGACTGGTAAGGTAAATAAGTTAAATTTCGGAGAGATTTTTCCAAGATATTATTACTCAGTAGCGAATAATGGTCATATTGCATTCAATGGTTTGTCTTCTACATCTTTAAACGAGTTTTATTACGGAAAACCAAAAAACGATACAGATTATGAATTGATTCAATTAACTAATCATACTGAACCCACTGAAAACTGGGATTTTGGAACAATTGAATCCATTAAATGGAAAAGCAAAGATGGTTTAGAAATACAAGGAGTAATTAGAAAGCCATCGGATTTTGACCCAAAGAAGAAATATCCTCTCTTATTCCTGATTCACGGAGGTCCTAGTGCTTTTTCCTCACTTGCTATGGTTGAGGATGAGGAATTATACATTTACCCAACAATACAATTGTGCAATAAAGGAGTAATTATTGCAAAAGTAAACTATAGAGGATCAATGGGTAAAGGGCAAAAATTCCATGAAATTGGTGTGGATAACGTTGGAATAGGTGACCAATGGGATATAGAGTCTTGTATCGATTACCTTGTTTCTTTAGGATTCATAGATGAAACTAGAATAGGCTCCGCTGGCTGGAGTCAAGGAGGATTTATCAGTGCGTTCCTTGGAATGCACTCGAGTAAATTTGCAGCAGTAAGTGTAGGAGCTGGAGTGAGTAGTTGGTACACATACTTTATTACATCTAATT
>DAOVPS010000229.1:0-2976 GCA_030629105.1 Candidatus Heimdallarchaeota archaeon | reverse complement strand
TGGGTCAAACATACGTGATTAACAATCTTTTCCGATTACGATATGCTTGGGTTAGATGGTTAGCGAATAAAATTTACGGGGGAATATATAAACGAGGAAAAATGCATCCAATTATTACTAACGTCGGAAGAATTGATGCTCAGAAAAGATTTTTTGGTGATGTAGATGTTGAGGATGGTTATATAATTACTCCAATAAATTGGGCACCATCTTTTAGTATGGGAATAAGTTCCTACAACAAAAGAATCACTTTCAGTATTGCGTTTTGCGAAGACTCTTATGATAAAAGAACGATTGAACAGTTTTTAGATTTGATTTTTGAAGAATTACCTCAATAATGAGAATAAGAAAAAAATTGCTACTCATAATAAAAATTATTAGGATTTTTAACAACACCATTGTTTTATAGGGGTAATTGGATTAGTTCTTACAGATAGTTATCCAATCGCAGGTGAACAAGATGGATAATTTAGAATGGAGAAAAAAGGCGCTAAAAATCTGGCAACCGCCGGAAGATTGGCAAAAAATTACTACAATTGAGGCTCATTCCGCAGGTGAACCGCTACGAATTCTGATTGATGGTTTCCCAGAAACAAAAGGAACTACAATTCTTGAACGACGACGCTATGTGAAAGAAAACTTTGACTTTCTACGAACTGCACTAATGTGGGAACCAAGAGGGCATGCAGACATGTATGGTTGTATAATTACTCCACCAGAGAATCCAGACTCCGATTTTGGTGTTTTATTCCTTCATAATGAAGGATATAGTACTATGTGTGGACATGGGATAATTGCTGTGACAACCGTTGCTCTCGAGACAGATTTGTTACCAAATAATCGTCCTGAAAAAATGGTTAAAATAGATACCCCAGCAGGATTAGTAACTGCATTTGCAAAAATAAATGGTAAACATGTAGAGAGTGTTCATTTCCTTAATGTTCCTTCGTTTGTTTTTGCCAAAGATGAAAAAGTAGATGTTCCAGGATTAGGAGAAGTAACATTTGATATTGCTTTTGGGGGGGCATTCTATGCTTTTGTTCAAGCTGATGATGTAGGAGTAGGTTTAACCTCAGCTAATTTTCGAGAACTAATAGACAAAGGAATGGCAATCAAAAAAGCAGTCATGAAAAATTTTGAAGTTGTTCATCCATTCAGAAGTGATTTGAATTTTCTTTACGGGACTATTTTCATAGGTTCACCTCTTGAGGAAGGATCAGATAGTAGGAATGTTTGTATCTTCGCAGAAGGGGAAGTTGATAGATGCCCAACTGGTACTGGTGTGAGTGCTCGAATGGCTTTGCATTACTCGAGAGGAGAAATCGGACTGAATGAACCGATGGTAATTGAGAGCATTATTGGAAGCAAATATACGGGAAGTGTGGTCGAAGCAGTGAAATATGGTCCATACGATGCAGTAATACCTCGAGTAGAGGGATCAGCCCATATCACAGGAAAAAATGAATTCTGGATAGATCCAAAAGACCCACTTATACGGGGATTCATACTTCGTTAGTTTAGTCAAACTAGCAATGACGAGTGAGGAAGAAAAGTAATAGACTAGAATTACTAGTTATTGAAAGAAGTTGATGGTAATGACAGAAAAGAAGAAACTAACAAAAAAGGAAAAACTAGCAAAAGTCCAAAAACACTATGACAAAGGAGAAGAATATGCTCAACAAGGAGATGCAGATGGAGCAATTGAATACTTTTTAGAAGCAATCGAACTAAATCCAGATCATTTCGATGCTTGGTATAATTTGGGGAACGTTTTATACATGGGTAAAGGTAATTGGGAGAAAGCCTTCGATTGTTGGAAAAGAGCTTTAGCAATTAAGCCTGATGATATAGATTGTACGTATAATGTTGCTAATGCTTTTAGAGAATTAGGAGCTTATGACTTAGCAATTGAATTTTACACTAAAATAGTTACTTTAGTACCAGATGACCATGAAGCATGGAATAACATGGCAATTGCTTATATTAACAAAGATGAACCTGATAAAGCAATTGAATGTTGGAAAAAAGCTGTTGAAATTAAACCTTCTAAAATTGAATCTTGGTCAGGTCTGAGTAAGCTTTATGATGACTTAGGGAAATCTGATTTAGCTATCGAAGCACTTGAGAAAGTGCTAGAAATAAATCCCAATATATCAGGAGCTAAACGTATGTTGGAAAGAATTAAGAAGGCCAAGGAGTCGAAAGATTAACGAAAATAGCATTAATAGTTATAGTTCTGATATACAACAAGAATTGATTAATTGATAAAACAAAACAACGTTCTTCTACCAGAAATGATAATAGAGGAAGAAAAATGACAAAGCAAGAATTACGATTTCTAACTGCGACAGATGTAAAAAAAGCTTTACCGATGAGTAAAGCTATCGAAGTCATGAAACAAGCATTTGTTTTCCTCTCAGACAAAAAAGCAGTTATTCCACAAAGAATCCACCTAGGAATTCCCGAATTCAAAGGTGATGTACTTGTTATGCCGATTTATTTACCAGAGATGGAGAGAATTGGTTTAAAAGCAATCAATTTATTTGATGATAATCCGAAAAAAGATCTTCCACTTATTCATGCTTTAGTAACAGTTTTTGATGCAACCAATGGTCAGCCAATAGCAATAATGGATGGGAGTTATCTAACAGCACTTCGAACCGGAGCTGGGTCTGGAGTAGCAACTAGCTTATTGTCTCGAGAGGATTCTCAGGTAGCAGCAATATTTGGTGCCGGGGAACAAGGTCGAACCCAACTAGAAGCTATTTGCACAGTACGAGCTATTAAGAAAGCATTGATTTTTGATAAGAACATTGTGAAAGCAGAATTATTTGCTAAAGAAATGAGTGATTATCTTTCTATTCCAGTTGATGTGGCTTCATCGAAATCAGATTTGAGAGAGGTAGATATTGTCTGTACAGCTACAAATTCAGCAGAACCAGTATTTTCAGATAGCGATTTGAAGCCAGGTGTCCA
>DAOVPS010000173.1:0-6957 GCA_030629105.1 Candidatus Heimdallarchaeota archaeon | reverse complement strand
CCTCCATCTCCTGCTAATACTACCTTTGCTAATAGTCTCACTGCTTTCCACCTATTAATATTTCAAACTATCTTTTTTGACCATTGGTCTTCTCTTTGCTTCGTTAGAGTATTCTTCTTATAAAAAAACTTGTTGATTTTAGCAAAACTGATGAAATTCAATAAGAATTTACTTTTTTTTTATATATTACGGGTGTTTTAATAGAGATTTGCTATAATTCTCTTTGATAACTATGTCTAAACACCAAGAGATAAAGAAAATTCAGCCAAGAAGTAAAATTCCTCATGAAGAAATTCAAGAGCATTTACTCGAGAACTCAGATGAAGTTAATGATCTTATAAATTCGCCAGATTTTATTGAATTTGTACGAACAATAAGTAATACTATTGATGATGATACAACATTTAATGAAATGTTTTCTTCTCGTATTATTCTACAAAAAGCACTAGCTATTTTGAAGAAGCTAAAAAATGGATCCAAGCAAAAATGATCTAAAATAATTATATTCTACAAATTTCTTGGTGTATTATTATGGCATTCGATTCCTTACAAAAAACACAGCCACAGAGCAAAGAAACAATCGACCAAAGCTTTTTTGTTAAGAAGTGTTTAACAAATAATGAACTTGAATTGAGTACTAAAGAATTGGGATCCGAAATAGTTCGTTGCGAACAATGTAATTTTCCATTGAGGTCTGGAATTAACACCGAAGATAGTTCAGAAGAAGATCTTGAGAAACTATCTGATTTATCAGAACGACTAACGAGAAAGGGAACATATGAAGTTTGTAAGATTTGCTGGCGAGAAAGAATCTTCAATTATGTTTTAATTGGAAGTTATGTTGTATTTGGACTTTTGTTCATTGTTTGTATAATTGGTGTAGTGTTTGATAAACTCTCAATAAATATTTGTCTAATTATAGGTTGTCTTGAAATAATTTTCCTGCTATTTTTCGGTCGATTTTTAGAAGATGCTGTTTTCTTTGGTCTAACAAAACGAGAGAAACTTCTTGCTGCATTATATCGATATTCAATAACAGCTGAAATGCAAGCATTTGATGTTGTGTTAAAATATTTCGGAAAAAACATAAGTGTTGATTCTGATTTAATTCGCGGATTATTGCAAGTAACTATTTTTCAACCTACAAATTTGCCCACAAATTGGTTTGTCGATATTAGTAGCAGAATTGATACTAATCCAAAAGAGTTCATAGAATTGCTTGTTGCAGAGATTGATGAACCAAAAGAAGAAAAATATATTCGTGAGGTAATTGATCAAGCACCACCCTCTGGTATTTCTCTTTTAGTTGAACTTTCTCTGATTACAGATAATAAGTATGGTATAAAATTGCTACAAGAACGAATTACTAAGGAACTTGCCAAAGATTCTATTGATAATGAATTTTTGAATGAATTCTATATCTATAATCAAAAGTATCAGAAAGCATTACAAAATATCGAAAAACAAGATACTTACTCACAAATAGAAAAGAGTTTAACAGACTATCAGGAACCCAAAGTTCCAACAATGGATGTTATTGAAAGCAGCAGAAATATCATTCAAAGAAATCCCATTTTCCGCTATATCTTTAGGATTTTTCTTTACATATTTTTAGCCTTCATCCTCGGATTGTTGTATCGGTTATTTGATTAGTGAGGAAAAACTCTATAATCTGAAATTTCTAATTCTGTTGCTGATAAAAATGACAAATGAAATTGATCTTGTTGTGAAAAATGCCTTTATTGTGACTATGAATAAAAAACAGCCACAAGCTGATGCACTGGCAGTAAATGACGGAAAAATTATCGCAATTGGTAGTAATTCAGAAATAACTAAGGAATACTCTAGTGCAAAAAAAGTCCTTGATTTGAAAGGAAAATTTCTGTGTCCAGGCTTTAATGACACTCATACCCATTTACTTAGTATGGCTTCAAAATCCAAAGATGTATCTTTAGATAAAGTACAATCTCCTAAGGAAGCTCTCGAAAAAATTGAAGAAAGAGTAAAAGAAACACCAAAAGGTAAGTGGGTTTTCGGAGATAGATGGGATGAAAGCAATTGGGAAGATAAACGCTATCTAACTTTGACTGAATTAGATGAAATTGCTCCGGATAATCCTTTGTATATTCGACGAGTTTGTGGGCATATGGCTGTTGTAAACAGTCTCGGTCTCAAAGAACTTGAAATTTCTTGGGATGAACCTGATTTGGAGATTGATCAAGAAACAAAGAAACCTACAGGAGTTATAGCATCACCTCTTAGTCATCGTGTCGCTGATAATCCTAAATTAAAGAAGACACAAAATGATATAGATGAAGCAATTCCTATAGCCAATGAGTTAGCAAATTCATTGGGCATCACCTCAATTACTGATAATTTGCCCATTATGTGTGTGAAATCTTATATTTCTGCTCGCAATAAGAATCAACTCACAGTTAGAGTAAATATGAATATCCCTCTAGATTCTTTTGACCATTATCTTGAAGCTGGTTTAAAGTCTGGTTTTGGTGATAAAATCTTAAAATTAGGTGGGGTAAAAATATTCACTGACGGTTCACTTGGAGCACGAACTGCTAAACTTTATAAGGCATATTTTGATGACTCTTCAACAACGGGAGATTTCTATATCGAGAAAGATGTTTTTCAGGCAACCATTCAAAAAGCAATAGAGAATAATTGGCAAACGGTTACTCATGCTATTGGTGATGAAGCCATTGATTTGGTTCTTGATACATTTGAGCGAATCAATAAACCAGAAATTATAACTGCTGGAAGGCATCGCATTGAACATGCGGAGTATTTGTTAGATGAAAAATTAGCGAGAGCAAACAAACTAGGTATCGTTTTATCCATGCAACCAAACTTCCCAGGACGATGGGGTAGACCAGGTCAGCTATATGAAATCAGATTGGGATCAGAGAAATATAAACTGCTAAACAATTTTCGGAAAATCATTGATTCGAAAGCTAAACTTTCCTTTGGTTCTGATAATATGCCTTTAAGTCCTCTTTTTGGGATATGGTCTGTAGTTACTCATCCGATTGACGACATAAGAATCACTGTTGAAGAAGCAATTTATCATTATACTATGGCTGCAGCATATTCAAGTTTCGAAGAGAATATCAAGGGTTCTTTAGAAGTTGGCAAACTAGCTGATTTTGTTGTTTTAGAGAAGAATCTCTATCAAATAGAGCCAAATGCAGTAAAAGATGTTCAGGTTCTTATGACCTTTTTAGGTGGAGAAATAGTCTACGAACATTAATCCAAAATAAATTACTTGGTATTAACTTGTAGAAGATTTATCTTTAACCGGTAAATCTTCTTCAATTTCTTTTATATCAGGCACTGTTTCCGTAGTTATCATTCCTGCAATTTGTTTTGCTATGTAATGAGCTATGATTCCTCCAATGTTCCCAGTTAGTAATGCAATCAATGATATGAAAAGCGTTAATCTCCATTCTAATCTAAAAATCAAAATAAGTACCGAAAGTGAACCCACGAAATTTGCAATAGCTCCTTCGACTAATGAACACAATACCGTATTGTTTTTTGATTGAAAAAGGAAATCAACTATATCAACTGCCAAGCCTGGAAGAGAATAGGTAATTATTGTGAAAATACCATGTGAACCGAAAGGTAAAATCATAACAACTAACGCTTGAGTTAATCCAAAAAGAAACCCGGATCCTGTCTTTGGAGCAAGTCTTTTTGTGAGGACTAACCAAAGCATGTAAAATCCTCCAACTATAGCTCCACCAGGAATACCTAATGGAACACTAATTAAGGATACTAATGGTCGTACGATTTGTTTTGTCCCTAGACCTATGGCTGCCATTACTGCAATTATTATTAGATCAGAGGTACTGTATCTTTTCATATTTCCCAAACCAACTTGTTTTGTTTCTTATCTTTGATACTATTCGTTTACTATTATCTTGAGAACTACGACAAACTTCACACAGAATTGACCATTGAATTCTCCTGGAAATCTTTGTGGAATGATCAATCTAAGAGGGCCTTCACCATCAAGCGATTTTCCATCCATATACTCTCCATTTTTCTTGTAGGCAATGATAATATCACGAGTTTGATTAATATCATCAAAACTTAGAGTATACGCAAAATTATCACTAGCAATCACTCTTGCGGTTATATTTTCAGTATAGTTAGCTACTTGAGTCACCAAGTAAAAAATAGAAACGCCGGTATAATTTGCTGAAAATGTCTCACTACCTTGCAAATAATATTCTCGAGAGATATTTGGTAAACTCTCTAATTGAGTGATGTTCAGCTTGATATCCTCTGTTGGTAGCCCAGTAATCGTTAGGAATCCATCATCCCCACTACTTGATGGGAGCCATACGGTGAAATATAGTGTAACAATCGTAGTGACTAGAATAACGTTGATTGCTACAATTATTGCTAATGTTTTCCTATTCATTATTTTTCACCTTCTTTGGTTCATACGAAATTTGTATTTCAACACTTGAGAGCTCTTCTTCTTCAACTTTTAAAGAGGCAAGAATGCCAGAAACCACATTTTTGATGAGATCTTGAATAAAAGGTTTACAGGGAACAATCTTATCATTTGCTTTGAGAATTACAAAGGAATCTTCTAACTCTAAAACTTCACAATCCTCCACTTTTTTCTTCCCATGAATAACTTCTTTCATTAACTCTTGACATGTGCTATATCCACAGTGTCCACAATCTAATTCAGGAAAAAGCGGCAACGCCTTTTCTTTCACTGTTTTTGCTAATTTATCATACTGTATAAATAAGTCATGTTTGCTTTTTATGGAAAACTCCGGAATAGAGGATAAAGCAACAGTATAATCACCTATGTATTCCTTTTCTTGCCCAGCTTCTTTTAGCATAGTAATTTGAGGTATTCCTTCTAAATCCTCCTTAAAACCCTCGAGAAGGACAATATCTAAATCTTTACTGATAATTTTTAGAGCTTCCCTCAATGAGTGTTTTTCATTTCTGAAAATCACTGTTTCAATCCCTGATTTAAATAAAGTTAATTCAGGAGAACTTTGTCTATGTCTAATAACATCATAATGCTCTCGATCGACATCAATAGAAACATCTCTAAAAGCAACTTTCACTGTACCAATTCGAAGATTCTTCTTCTGTAGAATTGGCACTAAAGCTTCTATTGCAGTTGTTTTCCCCGATTTTTTCGGACCAGTTATTCCAATAAATCTTGTTAACATTATCATTCACTCCTAGCTAAAACCTAACCATAATCCTGAGAAAAATGTCACTAATTCCACTCGAAACACATAACAAATTCCTGCTATCAAACCAAGAATTAAAATTGTAATAAAGATATCAAAAAGACCAAACGTTAATTTCCGGTAATAAGTGCGTTTTCTCCCGGAATTAAATCCTCGAGACTCTAATGCAATTGCTTGATATTTTGATTTCTCAATAAAATTCATTAAAATTGCTGTAGCGAGAATCTTGAAATTCCTTAATCTCGAGATAATATTTCCTCTATTAATACTAACTCCTCTGGTCTCCAAAGAAAGTCTCATTTCTGTAGTCTCTGATACTACTAAAGGTAAGAAATAAATAACAAGTCCAGTTGTAAAAGCAATTTCAAATGGGAACCCAATTTTTGTTAAAGACTGCAAATAATCATTTGAATTCGTTGTTAAACTAAATAAACTGGAACCAACTGCCAAGTTTAGTATTCTTAGACATGAATTTGATGCGAATATTAGTGCCTCAACACTAATTGAAAATGTCCTCTCATTTACTACCATATGGGATAAAAAACCAAAGTCCACAGGGATATCAATAAAATTGCCTGTAAGACTATCCCAGGCTAATAACTGAATGACAAAAATAGTTGGAATTAACCAAAAAGTTGGCTTCACATATCTTATTATTTTTTTAATATCTACTCGAGAGATAATAACTATGATTAACATAATATTGAGGAGAAACAAAAGCAAGTACATATTTTCAATCATGAATGAAAAAACTGATACTGCGAAAAGCATAAGCAATTTAGTTCTAGGATCGAGTGAGAGAGTTTTTCTAGTTTTAACTCTGGTAGAACTTTGAATGAAAGCCAATTTATTAGTCAACCAAACAATTAGTTTTGAATTAATAGATTCGAAGATGAACTTCGATTTCTATTCGAAATGTATTTCTATTGTGTTTTTCACACATCTTTGACCATTGAAATCATTTTCATCATAATTTGGGACTATTAACCATAGGTATCCATTACCGCCATCGTCAAAGCTATCTAGATATTGATTGTTTTGCAAATATGCTAAGATGTATGTATTGTTGTTTTGAATTTCAATTATCGGAAAAGTCCATTGATACTCATCAACTGCAATAAAGGTGACATTTTCTGCACTTGGATCAATATTAATCACATCTTGGAAGAGATTTGCTAAAATAGCTCCTTGAAAAGTATAATTTACATTTGTTTTGGCTCTTATTTCATATACAGCTTTATACGCAGGCATATTGATGATTTCACTCATAGTTATGGTTGTATTTCCACCTCGAATATTACCAGTTATTTTAAGAGTCCACCCAGGATCTGGATGCAAATTTGATCTAACACCCAACCAGATGCCAATTCCCGTTCCCACAATAATCATTGAACTAATGACTATAACCGTAATTACTACTCCAACTTTTTTTGTACTTGCTGCCATTTTTCTTTCCAAACTCACATTATTTTTTCTCTCTTTCATAGGTAGGTATCACTAATTAAGAGATATCGTTATGTTTGAACGAACATTTCGATAAAAAAACTTTTCTTAAGATAGAAGAAATATAAAAGTCCTATAAGGCAAAATATTAAACCTCAAAAGAAGAATTTAATACATGTAACATCTCAAATATATAGTAGAATTTGCTTTAGTTGGAGAAGAATAGCTTGATAAAAAGAGTGTTAATCATAAAGAATAATCACCCATTAGT
>DAOVPS010000168.1:0-7323 GCA_030629105.1 Candidatus Heimdallarchaeota archaeon | reverse complement strand
TTCTAATGGAAAAAAAGAAGGAACTATTAAGCGGATTCTGAGTTTGCTTACTGTATTAGTTGGTTTAATTGGGTTTATCGGAGTAATGTTGTTTCTCCCCTTTTTCAATTATTTAGATAACTTGCACATTGAAACCAAACTAGGTGTTGGTTTCATTTTTTCAACCATCCTCTTTGTAGTAGTTATACTTTTCGGAATAATACTCTTAGTTTTACCAAAAAGAAATGCCAGGCATAACTCACATAACGCCAGATCATTAGAATAAAACAATTGTTAATTACTAAAGTTCAATATTTAATTATTTAAACAAAAATATTAATTAAAACAAATCAGATTGTTTTATTATGACCAAACATATTATCTCAGATAAAAGTGATATTTCTATAGTTCTTTGTGGTGCTGCAGGTCAAGGAATACAAACAGTTGAGCAATTCTTAACACATGTTTTGCATGAAGCTGGATATTATGTAGCGGCATTAAAAGAATACATGTCTCGTGTTCGTGGAGGGACAAATTCAACAGAAATTCGAATATCATCTGACAAAGTAAAAGCATATGTAGATCGAATTGATATTTTCATACCATTCAATAAAACAGCAATATCAAGACAAAGAAAGAGAATAACAAAGGATACACTCATCATAGGTGAACCCGAAAACATTAGGCATGAACTTGATGTTAAAGAATACAATGTTATCGAAATTTCCTGGACAAAAATCGCAGAAGAAATAGGACATCGCATTTATACAAATACAATTGCTGCTGGAGTTATTACCAAATTATTCAATATAGATGAAGAATTAGGCAAAAAATATCTGAGAAATAGATTTACCCGAAAAGGTGAGGAGATTGTTAATAAGAACATTGAAGCTTTTCGAAAAGGTAATGAAATTGCTAATGAAATAGCTAAATCAAAGGGAATTGAGATTAAAATTAAACCAAAAAAGAAAACTGAAAAAGAAATAATGGTTAATGGTGCTGATATTGTTGGGATGGGAGCTATTGCTGGAGGATGTAATTTTATTTGTTCATATCCTATGAGCCCCTCAACTGGAGTTTTAAATTTCCTTGCGAAGCATTCAGCTGATTTTGATATTTTAGTTGAACAAGCTGAGGATGAAATTGCAGCCATAAATGCTGGTTTAGGAGCTGCGTATGCCGGGGCAAGAGCAATGATTACTACATCAGGTGGAGGATTTGCTTTAATGAGTGAAGGAATAAGTTTGAGTGGAATGATTGAGACCCCTATCGTTATTCACATCGCACAGCGCCCAGGTCCAGCTACTGGTTTGCCAACTCGAACAGAACAAGGAGATTTAGAATTAGCTTTGTATAGTGGACATGGAGATTTTCCAAGAATAATCCTTGCTCCTGGAAAACTCAAAGACGCTTTCTATATTACACAGGAAGCTTTCAATATGGCTGAGAAATTCCAAGTTCCAGTGATTATTTTAACAGATCAGTTTTTCGTGGATTTGTATTACAATATCCCTTCTTTGGATTTATCCAATGTCTCTATAGATAAATACATAATAAAAACAGAAAAAGACTATCAAAGATACAAATTTACAAAAAATGGCATTTCACCTCGAGGAATACCTGGTTTCGGAGATGGATTAGTTAGAGCGGATAGTGATGAGCATGATGAAGATGGGTTCCTTACAGAGGATCTTGATACTACTCGAGTGAAAATGGTTGAGAAAAGACTGAAAAAACTCGAGGAAGTAAAGAAGAACGTAATTCCTCCTGACTTAATAGGTAGTGAAGATTATGAAACACTAGTTATTGGATGGGGATCTACCTGTAATGCTATTACAGAAGCATTAACCTCAATTGATGACAAGAATATTTCATTTCTTCATTACAAGCAAGTATATCCATTGCATGAGAAGACAAAAGAATATCTTGAGAAAGCAAAGAAACTCATTATTGTTGAAAATAATGTGACATCCCAATTCGGGAAACTTATCAAACTCTACACTGGTTTAGAGATTGAAAATAAAATACTGAAGTTTACTGGGATGCCTTTTTCGGTTGAAGAACTAACGGAAAAAATCAAACAAGTTGTGGAGGAGAAAAAATGAGCAAGAAAACAAACAGATTTGATATGGGCGATATTGATATTTCATGGTGTCCGGGATGTGGGGATTATCCAATTCTAACGACACTTCAAGAAGCACTTGTTGAATTAGACATACAACCAGAAAACCTCGTTATGGTTTCAGGAATAGGACAAGCAGCTAAAATACCACAATATATGAAATGTAATTACTTCAATGGTTTACATGGAAGATCACTACCACCAGCTTGGGCAATTAAAGCAGCAAATCCAAATCTAATAGTTATTGCCGAGAGTGGAGATGGATGTTCATACGGAGAAGGTGGAAATCACTTCATACATACTGTGAGAAGAAATCCGAACATAACTAATATTGTTCACAATAACATGATTTATGGTCTTACTAAGGGACAAGCCTCTCCTACATCTCGAATTGGGATGAAAACAGGAGTACAAGTTGAAGGAGTTATTCTTGATCCATTTAATCCCTTAACAATAGCTATTGGTCTTGACGCTTCATTTGTCGCAAGAACTTATGCAGGCGATACAAAGCATATGAAAGAAATGATGAAACAAGCAATTCAACATAAGGGATACGCTCTACTTGATATCTTACAACCATGTGTTTCTTTTAATAAATTAAACACCTATCAATGGTTCAAAGAACGGGTTTATTATTTGGAAGAAAACCATGATCCCACAGATCGATTTGAAGCACTGAAAAGAGCTTCAGAAGTAGAGAAATTCCCACTTGGCATCTTCTATGTAAAGGATAAGCCAACTTTCCTAGAGAAACATGATTTATATCAAAAAAGTAGTGAACCTCTTTTCAAAAGAGAACGAGACCTTAAGAAATTCGCAAAGAAATTCCTTTAGATCTCAAATATTTTCTTTTCTTTCCTTTGGTTATCCACCAGGAGAGCCATGGAAAGGTGCATATTTGAATAACCAATCTTCAAGTAAATCTTTAGTCAAAGTTTCTTTTTCAATTATTACTTTCAATAATACTTGTAAGAATGCATGATGACGGATTTCATCTTTGTGAATTTCACTGATAATCAGTTTGACTCTTTCATCATCAACGTAAGCTTTGAGTAAACTTCTGTAAGTATCAATTGCTTTTGCTTCAAGTTCAATGTGTTTCTCTATGGTTTCTTTTATTACATCAAAATTCTCTTCCTCGATTAAAGGAGTCGGTCCTTCAAGCATTCCTATTAATGCTGTAAGAAGGAGTTCGTGTTTTTTAGAATCCATAGTGATTCCCCTAATGAGTTCTCTTACTAGAACATTTTTTATATCATCAACACTTTTCTTAGAAATCTCGACGATTTTTTTCTCCAAAACTATTTGCTCTTCTATAAATTTTATTAATTCCTTATCGGGCATTGTTAGCACTCACTTATTGTTATAACATAACAAAAAAGTGAATCTATTTAAAATTTATCGCTTAATAAAGAAAGGCAGTTTACAGAAAAACATCTGTTTTTCTTCGATGGATTAAAAAACCATGAAGCTAATAAACATATCAAAAAATGCAGTTATAGGAGATAAGTTGAAATGGTTAATTTGGCACCAAGTGAACCCTGGTTATATTTGATTATTTTTGGCAGTTTCATGGTTTTTATTTTGACATTTGGATTAATTCTAGCCCTTTCCCAAAAAAGAAAGAAGAAGAAAAAGGCTGAAGCAGCTCCTGTAGACCAAGAAAAATAAATTTATGTTAATTTTCTTTTGTTTACAGTAGCTATAACTTAATTTTCTTTCTCAGAAGCTTTTATTATATTAAAGAGGAATCTTCTTTTGACAACAAATCGAGGTTATATCAATGCATGAAAATATAGATTTCGTTAAAGAAGACGGAGAAAAGAATCCTTGCGACATACAAGTATATGCTTTGTCAACGTGTGGTTTCTGTAAAAGAGGATTAGATTTCTTAAGGAGCAACAAATTAACTTTTAGATACATCTATGTAGATCAACTTAAACCCGACGAAAGAATGAAAATCAAACGTGATTTAAGAGATAAATTCGAAGAAAGATTAGGGTTCCCATTCGTCGTGGTTGATGGTGGAGATAAAATTTTAGTTGGCTTCACTGAAGCTAAGTGGAAAGATGCATTTCTAGAAGCTTAAGAATAATTGTAAACGAGGGAATAAATGATGCCCCCACCTAAAAAAGAAAAAACAAAAGAAGAAGTTCGTAAATTCATAGAAATGGTCGCTGAAAAACAAGGATGGCATTTACATCCAGATAAAGAATTTCTTGAGATTCTTATCGAAGGTTTAACTTCTAACTTCAATAATCATGGCTACTTTGGTTGCCCCTGCAGATTAATTGAAGGCAACAAAGAAGTAGATTCTGATGTTCTGTGTCCATGTAAATACTGTGTACCAGATCAGGAAGAATTTGGTCATTGTTATTGTGGACTTTATACTACACCGGAATTTCATGCTACTGGTAAAATGCCTCAAGGTATTCCAGAGCGACGACCAGAAGAACAATGGATTGACTAAACAAGAGGAATCTATTAATAATTCCTTTTTTTTATATTTTTTTATTTTTCACTTGAGACCATTAACCCATTCTTTTCAATTTGAATATAGTGTAATGCTTTCCCCTTAGTTTTGTTAAGAGCAGTAATAACTTGTTCTCTCTTTTCACTTGGAGCTAAAACTAAGATATTATCACCAATTCCTGCTCCAGATATTTTTCCCCCAATAGCACCAGCATTTAGTGCTGACAGAATCATTTCTTCTATCACATCAGAACTAACATCAAGTTTTCTAAGTAATTCTTGATTCTCATTCATTAATTGACCTATTTTTTGCAGATCATTTTGTTTAATTGCCTGTTCTGCATTGTTTGTTATTTGTTCTATTTCATTGAAAATTTCTTGTGTTTCCTTTGGATTAGTTTCTTCCATCTCTTTCACAGATTTTACAATAGGTCCACTTGGTGCTTTTTTTCCAGTATTCCCGACAATTAACTCTAAATTTTCAAAAGGTAGATGTTCGGGTTCTAAATCAACTTGATATTTTATTAATCCACCATAAATTGATGCAGCAATGTCTAAACCACTACCATAGCCCTTAATCGCAAAGTTAGCTTTAATTCCTAAACGCAATAATTCTCTGTTAGAAAAATTAGCTTTATAATAAGAATTGAGAGCTCCTAACACGCTTGCTATAACTGCTGCAGAACTACCAAAACCAGGTTTAATTCTAGATTTTATAATTAATTGGAATTGCTCGGGATTTAGAAGTGTTTCTTCGAAGAAAATATCAATTACCTTACTAACAATGTTTAATCTACCAGATGGATATTCTGCACGTTGAACATTGAAATCTCTACTTGTAAGTAGAATATTCTTATTCGGATAATTATGTTCCTTAAGGATAACAGTTAGTCTTGAGTTTACAGCGAAAACAATAGCTGGTTTCCCTCTGCTACTTGCATGTTCTCCGAATAGGATTAATTTTCCAGGAGCTGAACTTACTATCGTCATTTTTATCCAGTTATCTCAAATTGTTGTTACTTAGAATAGGTGATTATCAACAATCTTTGTCCCATCACCTGGTTTACAAACAATCGTTTTTACAACATAAGGTATTTTATTCAAAATCGTTTCTATTTCAGCAGCATATTGAGGAAGAGTCAGGATATGCATATTTGCACCTGTATCTACAGTATAATAGGCTTCTATTCCTCCTTCTCGAAGAGTTTTTACAAGCTTGATTGTTCTTAAAGTTTCATCTATCCAAAATGAGAGTTTTGGTTTTGAAGTTAAAGCAATTGAGTGTACTAAATTGCAATCTGCTTCAGCTGTTTGACCAAGCAATGTAAAATCCTTTTCTGCAATTGCTTTCCTCATTCTTTCTAAATATGAGTCTACTACATCTAATCGACCTTGAATCATTGGACTTGTTTCTTTTGAAATTTTCATTGCTTCTCGAGTAGAGAATTCACGTTTTTGTTCCTTAAAAATCACAACAATATCTCGTATATCAAAGTGGTTTTTGTCAGCTAATTGTTTGGTATAAGATTCATTTCCTTCCCCAGCTTTTATCCACTCAACAAATCCTCCAAAAATAGATCTGCTAGATGATCCAGAACCTCTTCTAGTAAGCATGGAAAGCTCTTTTTCATTTTTCTCTAATCCTAGTGCTTTACATGAAGCAACTGTTAATGCTGCAAAACCGGATGCTGAAGAAGCTAAACCTGCTGCTGTTGGGAAATTGTTTTTTGAAACTACTTTAGCACTCATATTTTTGTTTGCTTCTGATCTTAGAAGACTTAAATGCTTAATCACTCTAGACTCAGGTGTTCCTATTTGTTTTTCATCGTTAAGAAAGAACTGATCTTCTGTGTATTTTTCTGAAAATTCTACTGTGGTTGTAGTAGATAATGAATCAACTGTTAAAGAAATACTATTGTTCATAGGTAAAATTAATTCTTCATCTTGTTTTCCCCAATACTTAATCAAAGCAGTGTTGGAATTAGCTAAAGCAGTAGCTTTCGTAATTATCACAATCCTAAGCAACCATTAGATAAATCATCTCTTTAGCTTTTTGCTAGTCAAGTAAATTAAATGTATCCCAAGAATCACTTAACATTAAATAAGAAAGCACAAACTAAATAAGATAAAAAATAATCAATTAATTGCCATGACGAATGATAAATTCATTAAAATTTGTGGTATTAGTTCTATAATAGCAGCAGTCAGCTATATTGGTACTGTTATTTTCATTCTAATCGCAGGGATTGGCAAACCTGAAAGTTTAGCAACAATGGATCAATACATCTTAGATTGGAATGCTGTTAAAGGATTAATGTCTGTGTACGGATGGTTTGGTATCTTAGGTTCTCTATTTACAATCCCAGCTATTCTTGGCTATTATCAACTATTACGTAAGGAAGGTCCAATGCAATGGATACCTGCAGCAATAATCTATCATGGAGTAGTACTACTAACTTTAGCTTATATTGTTCCTTTAGTTATCTCACATTTCATAGCTCCTGCATATGTTGCAGCAAGTGATCCATCGGTTTTAGCCTCTCTACAAGTCTTAACGCACACTTTGAGGGTAATTGAAGACTTCTTTATAATCGTAGGAACTATTCTAACTCTAACAACTGGTTTAGCAATTCTTGCTCTCATAGATTTGAAACGCTCTATTTTACCAAAGTGGCTTAACTGGCTAGCAATTGGTAAAATAGAGCGTTTCAAATCTATGAGAGCAAGAATTGCTAAACCAGTTGTTAGAA
>DAOVPS010000178.1:0-6606 GCA_030629105.1 Candidatus Heimdallarchaeota archaeon | reverse complement strand
CACACCTACAACAAACACCGTTCTTGTTGAAAACGGTATTTTGAAAGGATATCTTCACAATCGAGCTTCTGCAAAATACTTGAATGGCGATCTTACAGGGAATGCGAGAGCAATACACTATCGCTTCAATCCAATACCAAGAATGAAAAACACTTACTTCAAACCTGGAGATCTTACCGAAGAAGAAGCAATTGAGCAACTCAAAGAAGGAATTTATGCTATTCAAACTTCAGGTGGACAAGTAAACCCCACTCAAGGTACATTCTTGTTTAAAGCTGTTCGAGGATACTGGGTTGAAAATGGTGAAATTAAATATCCAATTAAGGATGTCACAATAAAAGGAGAGCTATTGGCTCTTTTGAATAATGTAGAAGGATTAACCAATGAACTTCAGATAAGTTCAGGTTATTTTGGTGGCTGCGGAAAAGGTCAACAATTTCCATTACCAACAGGTCTTGGATCTCCAATGATTTTATTCTCAGAAGCAATGTTTGGCGGAGAACAATAAATGAGCTTTGACACGTTAAAAGATGATTTATTATCTTTGACAGATTCTGGTTTGAAATATGCTAAAAGCAAAGGAGCAGAACAAGCAGAGATTTTTGTTAGTAGTCAAAAATCAATCAATGTAACAAATCAATCAGGTATGATCAATGCTATTGATGGACGAAATGAGGGTATTGGTGTACGAATTGCACAAGGTAAGAGACTCGGATTTGCTGCAATGAGTAGTTTAACAGAAAAAGCACTAAAGTATGCTATAAATGAAGCTTTAAGCGTTGCGAAATCAGTTAAACAAGATAATGAAGGATTCGAGAAATTTGCTGATAAAATGAAACCTGCAAAAGATGGGATTATTGACCCAAAAATCGTATCATTATCTACAGAGGATATAGTAAATAACACAAATAAATCCTTCAAAGAATCTCAAGAATTTGATCCAAGAATTATTTCAGCGACTGCTCAAACAACCTCAACATATGGTGGATATGCAATAGCCAATTCTGAAGGAACTGCTGGCTCAACAAGCTACACTGCATACATTTTGGTTAATTTTGTAACTGCTATGGAAGGGCAACAACGCAAAAGTGCTTTTGATTTCTCAGTAACACGAAATGTTCCAGAAAACAAAAACATTGGTAAAAATTGCTCAGAAAAAGCTATAAAACTCCTTGATTCAAAACCACTTGGTTTTACAGGTGTTCTACCAACAGTATGGAATCAAATTGTTATGTCAAGTTATTGGCAAACATCTCTAGCAAATTCGGTTAATGGTCGTCAAGTTGTTGAAAAAAATAGTTACTTCATGGATAAACTTGGTGATAAAGTAGGAATCCAGGATTTAACAATAACCGACGATGGTCAATTACCAGATGGCTTGAATACCTCAGAGATTGACTATGAAGGCGTTCCAAGACAAACAACAAATATCATTGAAAAAGGCGTTCTTCGATCTTTCTTGTATGATAGTTATTATGGACGACTTGGTAAAGCTAAAAGTACTGGAAATGCAAATCGAGGTCAGGATTACGAAAGCACACCAGGCATATCACCAACTACAATCGTCGTTCAACCAGGCACAAAAAGCTTTAAAGAAATAATTTCTGGAATCGATAAAGGTGTTTACATCATGGATTCAGTTATGGGTATGGTACATTCAAACGTAATCTCAGGAGATTTTTCAGTTGTAGCAACATCTGCTTACTTAATAGAGAATGGTGAAATTACACATCCATTGAACCCTATCACAGTCGCAGGTAACTTCTACAAAAGCTACCAAAACATCCGAAACATTGGTTCTGATTCGAAATTACTTCCCGCTGTGAAGACACCAACAATTGCATTCGATGGTTTTACAGTTAACGGCTAAAAATAATCCTCGGTAAAACCGAGGTATCTTCTTATTTTTTTTATCGTACACCTTTGCATTTTGGACATTTTTTCTTATTTTTCTTCAAGTGTTCCAAGCAAAAAGGACAGATATTTATGAAATAGAAATCTTCTTCATCTAATCCCTTTTCTCTCATCTTCTCTGCAAAAGCAGCTCTATGACCTTCAAGAATCTCTAATTCTATTTTTCTTTTCTTATTTACTTTAGTAAAGATAATACTAAGTATGACAACCCACGATGAGAAGTAAGGGAAACCAGTACACATGAATCCAACAAATCTTTTAAAGTGCCTGGACCATCCCAATGATTGAGAAGAATCTACTAGTTCTATTGAAAGATTAAGATTACTTGAAGATGTTAAGCTTACTATTTGAACTTGGTAATCAATAAGGAAACCTAGTCTATTATTATAGATTGCGCTAAAATTTCCAATAACTCTCTCATTGTAGATTGTAAAATCCTCAGCAAAATCATCACAAAAATCGTGGTAGAAAATACAAACTTCTCGAGTAGCAATTCCATAACGAAACCTTCTATGGTAAGTAAAAGTACTATTAACCGGATTCTCAACGTAGTAAATATCATTCAGTAAATTGTACTCTATATTCACAAACCTAAGACTATTCTCAGTCCGGTTTAATGGAATAAAACATAAGTTTGGTATAATTTCTTGAAATGATGGGATACTAAAGATCGTGTCAACAGTACCAAGTGGAAGATTCTGTACTGTTAAATCAGGATTCATCCAATCTGATACGAAATCACCATAAGTATCATTGTATTGATACCAAATACGTTCATTGTCAATAATTCTGTCTAAAATAAGATGACTTACTGTTTTCTTATTAGTTGAAGGATCAAAGGTATTATTATAAGAAACATTCCAAGTAAACCAATCATAATCCTCAAAATCACCAATAGATGATGCTGAATGAATAATTATTGAGTGATCTGTCACAAATACAAGGGATAATAACATAAACAAAACAAATAATCCTCCCTTCTTCTTTGAATTCATTTTCTCAATAACTCCAAATTATGATCTTTTAACCCCACATGATTATTATCTCGTTAATACAATAAACCTACATTTTTAAGTAAATGGTAGTTTTTGAAAAAAAGAAAAAAACTAAAAATCTTCTCGTAGACTTAATTTCTCGAGTAGATTTTTGTGATCTGTGATATATTTCAAAATTAAATCTTGGAGATTATGAATATCTGCATGTAATTCTCTAATTTCTAGCTTTAAATGATTGATTTCTAATTCGAATCTTCTCAAACGTTTTTCGACAATACTCTCAAGCGCTTTATCTTTAACATCTGTTTTTGAAGGTAGAATTTCTGGTTTTTTAGGTTCAGGTGGAGTTTTTACTACAAGTTTATCTTCAACTTCTTTCACAAGATCTGCTATAATCGGTGAATCTTTACTATAAGCAATAAGTAATTCATAAGTTAGTTTTTTGAAAAGTGAATCAATATTCTCACCAGTCAATGCACTAGTGGTGATATGTAATATACTATGGCCCATCTCTTTCGATAATTCTTGCTGTATTTTATGCAACAGAACATCATTTGATTTCTTCTGGTCTTTTAAATCAATTTTATTACCAACCAAGACAAATGTTTTTAATGTTCCATCATTATTCTTTTTGGTTTCCCTAATCCATTTTGGGATATTCCTCAAAGTGTTATTATCAGTTATATCATAAACAAGAATTGCTGCTTGAACTCCAGAATAGAAAGAAGCTCTAACTTTGTCGAATTTTTGTTGTCCAGCTAAATCAAAAATCTGATATTGAACAGAAAGGTTCTTTGATATTTTCAGTTTCTTGGTGCAAAAATCAGCGCCTATAGTATAAATATATTCTTTTAATGTTGTTTCTCCCATGTATTTCCTTCTTATGCTTGTCTTCCCTACCGCTGGATCGCCAATGATGACTATTTTAAATATTAGTTTTGCCATTTAATCCTAACCTAAACTTGAGCTTCCTTTATCCCTGCAATAAACTCTTTATCTCTTTGATCTTCTGATCTTTTTTCTCGACTTGTTTTTGTAATTGAACTATGTGCTCATTTTGTTCTTTCATTTTATCATTTTGTTCTTTTAGTTTTTCACTAACTTCTTTTAACAATCTCGTTCTTTCATCAACTTCGTGTTTAAGATCTGCAATATGCTTATTCAAATTTGATAGCTCAACATTTTCAGATTGCGTTTCAACAACAGAAGTAGTAACTGTGTCTGTTCCACTTGAAGATAATTTGCTCGTTAAAACTTGGATTTGGTTTTCCAATTCTTTAATAGTGTCTGCTCTTTCATCAAGTTCCTTTTGTTTATCCATAATTTTATCTTGGAAGCTTTTCCCTAACATCTGCTGTACTTCAATATTTTCTTTTTCTCTTTTCCCAGTTAAAGATCGTAATCTTCGAAAGTCCCTATCTCGAATTGTTAATTCTTGTTCTAAATTCCCTCTTTCTAAATCAAATGCTTTGAGTTTTGAATCTAGCTCATTCAGTCTATACACTAAACCTTCTGTTGATTTGGGATCCAATTCCTCAACTTGATTACCTGAATGCAATTTAGTTAATGCTTTATACCAAATGAATAGAACATCTTGAACTAGTGGATGCATATTTTGCCAATTAGTAGCTATAATTACCCAAAAATATGAACCAGGAATATCTGGATCAATTCTTTCAGATGGCGGATTTACACTTTCTGGGTTACGTCTCTTATATTCATCTAGAGTGTCCCATAAAGTCGTTTTTTGAGTAGCATTCATAAAATCACCGGTTTTAGAACTCAGTATTTTAGTTATAGCGGGATGGAGTCTTTAAACATTATTAATAGTGTAAAATTCGACACAAAAAATCTAAAATTTCAAACTAAAAATCTTAATGGCATTATCGGTAGTTACGTTAGCAACTTCATCTTCGGTGAGATCTTTTATTTTTGCAATCTCTTTGACAGCATAAATTACATTTGCCGGTTCATTTCTTTTCTTATCAGGGAATGGTGAAAGATAAGGAGAATCAGTTTCTGTTAATAGATTTTCTAAGGGAACTGTTTCTGCTAATCGTCTGTATTTTTTCCTGTTCGTAACAGCTGTTGGAATGGAAATGTAATATCCTCGGTCTACACACTCTAAAGCAGTCTCGACATCGCCTGAGAAACTGTGCATAATAACAGGAGTTTCTGCACTCGATAAGATATCAACTGAATCCTTTTCAGCATCTCTGCTATGAATGGTTAATGGTAAATTTAATTCGTTTGCTAATTTGATAAATCGTTTGAATATTTCATGTTGCTTGGTTCTTATTGCTTGCTTTTTCACCCAATAGTAGTCTAAACCAACTTCCCCAATACCAACTATCTCTTTTTTATCTGCATGTTCTCTTATATTGACAATCACACTTTCTATATTCATTTTATGATAATTAGCAGGTGAAGCTCCAAGAGTTACAAAAATTTTATCTGAATACCTTTTATGAAATCGAATTGATTGTAAATAATCAGTAATGAATACCGGAGAATCAATTAATGCTACAACATTGTTTTCCTGTGCATGTTGAAGAATGGTATTGAGTTTTAATCCTCTTTTCAAGGTATGATTTAGGTGACAATGTGTATCAATTGCTTTCAATAGAATCTCTCCTTTTTCATATTCACACTAATCCTAGCTTCTCCTTATCTTCTAATAACATAAGAACACCAAACCATGTTTTCTTGAATCCTAATTTTTCATAAAGATTTATGGCTGGTAGGTTCTCATGATCAACACCAAGAATTATTTCTTTGATGTTTTGGTTTTTCATCTGAATAATATAATTTGTAATCAAACTCTGAGCAATCTTCAATTTCCTATATTTTGGAATAACCCCTATCTCTAAGATCATGCCTTTATTTTTTAGTGTCGCTGTCAATAATCCTGCACATAATTCCTTCTCGTATTTTGCTACAATACATTGAATACTAAAACCAATGTCTTCAACGGTCTTTTTTGTTTTTTCAAGGAAATGTTTTGTAATTTCCGGGTTATCAAGATGCTCTATCGAGTGTAGTTTATCTAAAGAGCTTCCATATGAAGCACTAATAGCTTTTATTAATTCAGGAGTTACTTCTTGACTAGATTCTGTCTTTAATCCTTTTAAAACAACTTCATTTTCTATATTGATATGCTCGAGAGTACAATTCATTTCTAATCTATCTGATTTTTTTCTGAATCCGATTTTCTCATAAAATTTCTGATAAAGACTGATCTCTCTTTTATCCATTGACCAACATTCAGTCCAGCAATCTGTAAATCCTTTAGCAAATGCTTGCCGAAAGCCTTCTTTAACTAATAGTCTGCCAATGCCTTTCCGCTGAAATTTCGGTATAACAAGAGGGAAATGACTTAGAATTTTTGTTGCACCAGGAACCCAATATTCATCGAAACGAATGATTCCAATTGGTTTGTCTGAAATATATGCGATTAGAAATAGCTCGGCATCTGATTTTTTATCAATATCTTGAGCTATAGAAATCGAAACATCTAATTCTGAAATATTTTGTTCTTTAAAATAACGTGACATCCATTGACAATTTCTCATACCTTTGAGGAATATTTTAGCCCAATCTGCTGCTTGAGCTTTGGTTGCATTTTCAAAGAATATATCTTCAAGATTAATTTTCAATTTACACTATCCTCATATGCATACTATCTTCCTTACAACAT
>DAOVPS010000226.1:0-3266 GCA_030629105.1 Candidatus Heimdallarchaeota archaeon | reverse complement strand
ATTTAACAGAAGCAATCAACGATTATGATTACTATTACATGCTTTATTTGTCGAGGAGTGCAACTCGCTCATTCTCTGATGGAGCATTTGTGGATTTGAAGCATTTAGCAATGAAAATTAATTACTACATACATCTAGAAGATTTAGCGGAAACTACAGCAAATCTGATTTTAGCATTAGATGAGCTTATTGCTTATAATTGGCAACATGAAAGTTACCAAGGCACAGCTCACGGTATAGCGATTTTTATGCCAGTAACAACGTATCAGTTACCGACAGATGCTTGCTACGATTATGCAAATAGAACAGGAACTTTTGCAGGGATGGACTGGCAAGTTCATACTTCTTGGGGTGAATTCTTACGAGCCTATTATGATTACTCGGATTTATCACCACCCAATAGTCCACAGATGGTGGCAAAGGGAACCGAGACATCAACTTACCTTTTAGATCAAAACTACCACAAAGAGTTCATTGTCAGCATATCATCTGAAGCAGTCTACGAGTTTAACATGTTCTTATCATCAGGTGATATTGATTTTGAAATCGGGGCTAGCTTTTCACAAGGAATTGTAATCATTGCCAGAAGTTGGTTAATTAATCCAGATGATGGCATGATAGAAACATGTAGATTGTTGTTGTCTCCCAATATTTACTACATCTTTATTCAGGGCATGGCAGCCTCATCAGCATTTACTATCTTGATAGACGAATATGAGATACCAACAATAGAACTAAACACTCTTGAGACAACCGGTGGAGGTTCTTCAGAGGGAAACCCAACAGCTCATTATATACAAGACCTAGGTCATTATTACACAATCAATTTGAATATTGATCAATTCACATTTGTGCTAAATAATACTGCAACAACAGATTATCAAATTGTTATATATGATGAGAATTGGAATGAAATAGCAAGTCAAGCACCTGTTAGCATAGGATCTGATATTATTCTCGAGTATAATTGCACAACAGCAATGATTGTATTTATAGAAATTTATAGCACGGTGGGATCAGGAAACTTTACTTTTGAAATACAAGGAACACCCACAAAGAGGAATGGATTATCTTCTTTGTCCCTTCTGTCAATATTCATCTCAGCTAATGCTATTATTTTAATACTATATTCCTGGAGAAAAAAGAGAAAACAAAGGTGAAAATTAAGCTTTGATGAATGTAGATATAATGAAGAAAGTATTCAATGATTCCGATGACGGAAAGGATGTTGTTGGTACCAGATTAATTAAAAGATGGAAGCATGATGAAGGATCACTGAAATTATGGCGTGCGAGTTCTAATTTTATCTATACGTTTCGAGAAAATGACAAACGAAAAATATTAAGAGTGACTCCTGATGCAGAAAGAACATTAGATCTACTTTTAGCTGAAAAGGATTTTACAGATCATTTGAGAAAGAAAGGCATACCAATTCCTAAACCAATTCTATCACTTGATCAAAACAAAATTAAAACGCTAATTACTGATTTTGGAATATTCCATGGAATTGTTACTGATTTCATTGAGGGAGATTGTATAGATGATCATAATGAATTCGATGATGAAAGATTTGTAGAATGGGGAAGAATATTAGCAAGAATACATAAAGCAGCATTAAGCTTTAAACCAAACCCAAAACGTAAACGAAAAACTTGGGAAGAAGACATCGATATGGCAATAGGATGGCTGCCACAAGAAGAAAAGGAATTTAGAGAGAAACTACAAACAATTAAGGAATGGATAAAATCAATTCCTCAAGATGAGTTTTATGGTTTACTACACTATGATATAGAACCTGACAACATAATTTGGACAAAGAAATCATATTACATTATTGATTTTGATGATGCAGCGTATTATCCATTTGTAGCAGATCTTGCATTCGCATTAGAAGAGATAAGAAAAGAAGAACCTGATGTTGAAGGAGAGATGCTTTACAAGTTCATTAAAGGATACACCTCTGTCAAAAGCTTACCAAAAGATTGGGAAAACCAATTAGAACAATTCTATACTTTAATGGATGTCTACAAATACGCTCGAGTGATACATGCTTTTGAGAACACAGAACCTAAAACAGATCGTGAATGGACTCAGAAAATGCGTGAAAGACTCAACAAAAGGATGAAGGAAACAAAGAAAAGACTACTAACAAAATGGAATATTTAGTCTAAATGAAATTACTTTTCAAAATTTTAATGAATTAAAAAATTTGTGCAATCCAATTACCGAATTGTTTTCAGCCTCTTGACCCCAACAAGATAACTGGATTGCGGTTTTTGTCTAGAATGAAACCTCCGTGAGCATTCTCCTTCACCGAGTGGTGAAGAAAAGCAGAGTCCGTATTTATGGCCTTCCTCCTGCGACAGAGTTCATCGGAGTTAATTGTCTAACTCATTATTTTCCTGCAGAGTCTTTTTTGCAGAACAATAAACCTTTTTCTTACAAGTATTTAATTTTTGTCCCGATACTAAAAATTGAGTTAATTATAATTCAAGAAAAGCTTTGAATATTTTCTTGGCCCATTTTTAATTAAATGTTTTTAAATAAGATAGGAAATTATATAATTGGAAAACTGAAATTAACTCAGTCGAGAAACGAATCTTTATATATTGTCCCGAGTCTTAAATAATTGTAGGTGTGGTAAAAATGTCCGAAGAGAAGAAAAAACGAGGTCGCCCCAGAGTTTATGATACGAATGCTGCTAGAAAGAAAGCATACAGAGAGAGGAAAAAAGCTGAGAGAAAAAAACTAGAAGTAGAAATTGAAAAGATGCAAAAAGATTTAGATTTTATTCGAAAAGAAATTGACCAAAAAGATCTTACTGATAATCCATTTTTACATTTAACCTATAAAGATTTAAGAAATGCTAGTTTGGAGCAACTAGAGGTATATTCTAATGATTTGATAGCAATAATTGGAGGGCAATATTCTCTTTTAAGTCCCCTACAAGTTATCGTAAAGGACATCATAAATCAATATTCAGTGAAAAAAATAGAGGATTGGAGTGCTTTTAATCCCAATCAAAAAGTAGCTATCGATGTTAGCGGGAAAATACTTGATTTCTATTCTATCATCCAGAATTTGACTTTATTGAATTTAATAGATTTAGAACTAAAGAATAGAGGTCAAGACAAGAAAATTGATATTGAGCTTTCTGAAATCGAAAAACAAATTTTCGAGTTAGAAGAAGAATTTGCAGAAAAGAGGAAAGTCAAACTTTATGAAAAAACTGATTAGTTCTGCACTATGCTTTTTTTCATTTTCTT
>DAOVPS010000013.1:0-29840 GCA_030629105.1 Candidatus Heimdallarchaeota archaeon | reverse complement strand
TCATCTCGAGAATATGCAAAAATTCTTTGGCTCGTTCTTTTGCTAGTGTTTTTTCTAGACCATGTAATTGTCCCATATAAACTAGGTATTTGTATGCTGACATGGTTCTCCAGAATTTTGGGTTTGCGATAGCAACGCCAAGTTGTTTGTTTGCAGCAGGAGAACCAATTGGTTTACCAAAAATATATCCTTTGCCCGCAGTAGGTCGAATTGTTCCAGCAATCATAAGCATGGAAGTAGTTTTTCCGGCCCCATTTGGTCCAAGATAACCATGTACTTCTCCTTCTTTTACTGAAAGATCAATGCCGTCAACTGCTTTCACTAGATTATATCCTCTACCAAAATGTTTTACTAAGCCAACAGTTTGGATGGCTAGTTCTTCCTTGATTTCAACTTCTTCAATTTCTTCATCTATTTTTTTAGGTTCTATAGGGTAAGCATTAACGTCTGTCATTGTTTCTTCACACTCCTCCTCTATCTGGACCGAAGTCCGTTAAGTCTTCTTTCCGTTTAAATCTGAAGAATAACTTCAATCCAATAAAACCAATTGTTAGTACTCCCACTGTTATCCATACTATTAGCAACCCACTACCTCTTTCAATTGAAACTATCATGTTGGTAAAAGCACTGATCCCATTTCGATCACTAACTGAAATAGTTAGATTGTGCTCACCACCGCTCAAGAAAATTTCTACTTCTGAATTGAACACAGTTGATACTACTTCTTGATCAATATAGATTTTAGACATTACATCCTCTGCATTACTACTCCATTCAAGGTAGTATTGTCCAACTCCTTTTTGGATTACTTGGAAATCTGTTATAGTAACAGCAAATTCATTATCTATAGCTCTAATTCTTCCATTAAGATCACAAAGAACTAAATTTCCATCTAGTGTTCCATTGAGTTCTTCAAGAATTATTGAATCATAGACAACATCTGTTATTTCCTTCCAAACTCCGCCTTCTTCTGAAATATCTAATATAATTGTCTTAAACTCCCCTTCAGGAGTTACTAGAGAGACGAGAATTTCTGCTTGCCCATCACCTGTTACATCACCTATTGTTCGAGTATAACCAGCTGGTAAAAGTGGAGGATGTGAATATTCATCTCTCTCAATATTTACAAATTCATATAATATAACAGCTTCTGCTGGAATTTTTGTGACATCAATAATTTCTACAGCCATTCCTTGGGCAATATCATCTTCGTTGTGCTTGCCAATTGAAAAACCAGTTACGATTTCAGGGATTCCATCAGAGTTTATATCTTCATAGACATCCACAAAGCTATCAGCTCCTAATCTGAAGAGTTGATCGACAAGCCAAAACCAGCGATCATAATTCGGTCTAAATGGTGAATAAAAGCTTAAGGTCCCACCAGTGATTCCATTAATAATGTAGGTTCCTTCCATATAATCTTCGCTACCATAAGGTCGGTGAAGTAAATGGTCATTTGTTCCATCCAGATTAAAGTCAGCAGCAAAGAATTGAATATTGAATTCATTCATATCCCCAATAATTTCATGATCCAATGTTCCGGTTATAAGATCAATAAAGGCTGTATACCGCTTGTCATTTTTATTAATAGTTAAAATAACAAATAATTCATTCTGAGCCCAATTTATGTGAACTCTATAAAATTGCTCATCAATCCAACCAAGTGGATTAAACCATGACCATAATACCGTTGTAAAATTATCAGAATCAACCAATTGTAATTGCCCGTCACCTAAAATAACAAAGTCATCAGTTGTATTTCCTTGAATATTGCCTACACTGGAAATAAGTGGGGTAAATGGAATCCAATTTCTATAATGCGGATCAAAAGGTGCTGCTTCTCGAGTAATATTCCAGATAGGTTCACTATCATTACCACTTAAACAATAAATGTAACCTCTTTGACAAGCTACTAAAATATCTTGGATTTCATCGCTGTTTTGATCAGCAATAGTAGATATTGAAGTTAATCTCAGTTGCTCTTTAGAGAAAACCCTTGAACTATTAGCAGGTAATGATTCCCAAACAATGGTTCCGGTGGCACCGTCCAATAATTTAACTTTTGAAACATTAACCAGATCAAATTCCCAATTATCGTATTCTTGCTGAGCAAGCCACAAATCAGGAATTGAATCGTTTGTAATATCTTCAGCTTGTAGAATACTAATATATCCCCCACCAACTAATTCTCGATCTTCGTAATCTATTTCATGATCCCAAATTATTTCACCAGAATCGCCACTAATCATAGAAATTCTTGGTATGCGGAAACGCTCAATACTGTACTGGTCAAGATAATAGTACTCTTTTCTAAGTATATCAATGGTTGAATCGAAATTAACATCAAAATAAGGTTCGATTTTTACTTTAGCTGATTTAATTTGACTCCATAGTAAATCTCCAGTATCACCATCTAGGAGATATAGACCGTATCCTGCAAGATAAATGAGCACTTCTTCTTCTAGTGATCCTTGAAAATCGTTAACGAAGAATGCATGATTGCCACTAAATGGGTATTGACTATCTGAAGTATCTCCATAGTCTAACTGGAAATCACTTTCTGTTGTTAACACTGTGAGATTCCATTGAGCTAATAAGGAGTTGTTGAATAATGCGTATACTTCTATTGTTCTCTCAAATTGTGAAGAACCCATAGTTCCTGTTGGAATAATCATTTTAGTATAGGTTCCATTACCTTCAGTCGCTACGCTTGTTGCAATACTTCTCACATCTTCAATGTTAACAGAAGCTATACTCCAATCAACATATAAGTCATTCATACCTAGATTGAGAAGAGAGAGAGTGAGATTACTAAAAACTGCATCAGAGCGCGATGCAGTAAGAACCTTTGTCATTCCATAGTCATCGACAACGTCCATTGACATTGGATTATAGAAATCTTTACTACCAAAAGAAGCTTGATCTGTTTCAGCTCCTGTACTACTATAAGCAAGCACTCGATCAATAAGTCCACCTGTAACGACATCAAAAATCGCGCAAAAACCATTTTCATCAGTTGTAAGGATATCTTTCTTACCATCACCATTCATGTCAAAGCACTTACGAACATCATACACATTGCGTTTAAAAGTAAATTCAGTACCAGATGTCTGATCAATGTATTTCGCTTCTTCTGCTGCTTCAATTTCCCAGATAATTGAACCATCTTCTCCACTGAGAAGCATTAACTCCCCATCTTGTGAACCTATTACAATATCATCATATCCGTCCGAATCTACATCATCATCCATTAATTCAGTATTCCAGACATCATTAGAAGCACTTTGTTGCCATAATACTGAACCATCTTCTGCATCCAAGGCAAAGATTGATTTATATGATGAAACTAACATATCTCTAGTTCCATCTCCAGAAATGTCTTCTATGAGCAAACCAGACCAAGTTCGCGTTTCTTGTTGTGAAAAACCTATACCTTCTTGCCAAACGGTCTCTGTTGGTCGATAGGACCAGATGATTTCTCCTGTTAATCCATTTAACATTTCAGTATTGTTAAATTGCTGATTATCAACTGTTACTAGAACTTCTTTATTACTATCGCCTGTTAAATCTTCAACTGGAGTAATACTTAGCATAGCTCCTGGTGTAGGATGAGTCCAATAGATATTACCAGTTTCTACTTGTATTTTTGTTAATCCAATTTCTGTTCCGATGTAAACAATTTGCACTAATTCACTATCAGTATTAAAATCAATTATAGGAGAAGTAGTTAAGTCTCCAGTTAATCCGGAAGTTGAACTCCAGAGTAAACCATTCTCTGCATTCGGAGATAAAACTCCGGTACCTTCGGTATAATCACTTGAGAGAATAGTGGAGCTTGAGTTAGGACTTGATACTAACATGCTCAAAAACAACGAATTTAGGGGGGTAGCTAGGATTATAAATATAATAACATATGATTTAATTTTTGAAAACATAGTCTATTTCCTTCCTCAGGCTCCAGTTCATAAATTCCACTCGTATGAATTGGTTTTTTTGTGGACCAATTGATCCTAAATGTATAAAATGAATTGAACTTTAAAATAACTTCAGATTAAGGCAAAAGAGAAAAGAAAAAAAAGAAAAAAGTGGAAAAAAATTTCACTTCTTCTTACGTTTGATGAATGTAGCAATTAAAGCAGTTGATAGAAGACCACCAATAGCTGCGAAAGTAGCAAAGTTTGCTGAAGCTGCTTTCATACCGCCTAAAGCAATAACAGATCTTATTGCTGTTTCAGAAGTAAACTCCTCTATTGTTATTTTGTCTCTGTAAATTGCTTCGACATGATCTAAGACTCCTTCTTGGGTGTACTCAAATTCAAGAGACATAAAGTATTCTTCATATGTATAATAGATATTGTGAGTACCATTCCATTGAGCTGTCTTAATGTAACCTCCAAGATCAAATTCAAAGGTCCATTTTCTTTTTGTGTCTGTGAATTGACTAACTGCGGAACTTAGTTTATTTCTGCCCATAATTTTCATTGAGAAATTTCCAAGAACCTCTCCAAGAGTGTAATTGTAGACTAACGGCGGTTCATACGGATCTGCAAGTGTATCTAAAAGCTCAGAACCATTACATGTATCTTGGAAACCAGCGTTTATAACTGCCCAATTGGGTTCGAGTAAGTAACGATTATTTAGAGAAATACTTACATCGAAACTATTACAAACAGAAACATTGTTCACATAGTCCCAGACGTAATTCACATCGAAGAAATCATCAAAATCCAACAGATTATCTTCGAAATCTTCAGCTGAATAATCTCTGTCATTAATAAAGCCTGAACCACTAGAAGTTGTAGTTATAGCATCATATTCAAGATTTAACACATCAATGGCTGTAATATTGTATTCAGTTTCACTTAATACAATGACCTCTGTGTTTGAACCTAAGTCTTCTTCTACATCAAAAGTCTTAGATGTTGTTGTTGCATTTGTACCCCAAACATAGATGTCACCGGCACCCCAACCTGGTGCAACAGCTTGTGCAGCTGCAATATTACTGAGTAATATAATCGCTGCGATAGTATTGATCAACATCAAAATCCTTATTTTTTTGCTCATGAGCATATCACCTAAATGCTAACTAAATTAAGCTAGCATCCTCATATAAGAATTCCGAACATGACATATTTAAGTTAAAATAAAAGAAAAAAAAGTAGAAAAAAGGAAGAAACAAGAGATTAATTCTTTCTCTTATTCATCCATTTTACAAAAATAACCATACTTGCTACAGCAGGAATCACTATCAAATAACAGAATGGGGATGCCTCGGTAGTAATGAATCCACCTAAATTGAAGTAGAAATGATATTTGATGTTGTTCATTCTGTCTTCATATGTTTCTTGTGTTTCTCCACTATCTTCATGGTATAAGAGAACTCCATTAGCATTATATTCTAGAACAGCTTTTTCGGTTCGGACTTCATAGTTATAGTAATTGCTGTAACCGGCGGTTGTATTGAATCTGCCTGTTTTTTGAACATTTGAGTAATCAAAGTCAAAAGTCCATCTATGTGTTGAGGGTGTGAATTGTAATTTAGCTTCTGCTAAGGAATTTTTGCCCATTATAGTATAGGAAGTAGCATCATTTAGTACGTCATTCAAGGTAAAATTATGTGTGATTGGTAGATATGGATCAGTGAGAGTATCTAGTATCGTACTACCATTGAATTCTTCATTCAATTTACTATTAACTGCTGTCCAATTTGGTTCTACTAATAACTCATACGGAATTGAAAAACTGAATGATTCCATCACTGTAATGTTGTGCTCATAGTCCCAAACATAGGATACAGAGAACATACTTCCAAGAGAGATTGGTCCAACAAGAACTTGCACATCATAAGAATATGTACCGGAGCCAGCAAATGGTCCAAGTATATCATAATCATAAGTTAGAGTGCTATTATCTACATCAGTTAGATTATAGGTGAATATTTGTCCAGATTTGGACTCAATAAGTTGCTCTGTGCCTGTTTCATAATCAACTGTGTTGATGATTACCCAATCTTCAGTAGCCCATGTAAACATGCTTCCATCAGCCCATGGTGCTTCAGCAGCATTAGCATAGGTAAAGGTGCTACATAGAAGAATCATTGATACAAAAGATAGAACAAAGATAAGTTTGTTTTTAGTTTTCATTTGAATCACCTTTTCCTCCTAGTTGATTTTCGTTTAGCAATTCGAACCACAGCCACAATTAATAGAAATCCTGGAATAGCCATCCAATAAGCAAAATTACTGGTAAGAGATTCGAGATCTCCAAAAACTGTGAGAAACTCCAAGTAAACACTAGCTCCTAAGTCATTCACAACAGAAAGAAAATCATTTTTCATAAGTGCTCTTTGTAAAACTCCACCTTTTGAGTAACTCAACTCATATGTGAAAATTGCATTTGGAAAAGGATAATACTCATCATATCCTAAAGTCCCATTAAAAACGTCATTATAAACGACATTTGACAAATCAAATGTGAGACTCCATTCAGTGGTATCAGATTTCATTTGTTTCTTTGCATCGGCAAGATTATCTTTACCCATGATAGTATATGAAATTGAATTTAAGAAATCTCCAAGTGTAATATTATGGATTATTGGTTGATAAGGATCTGCTACAGTAGCTACGATTTCCGTTTCATTGAACATATCAGCATAAGCAGTATTGAGTGTAGCCCAATCTGGTTCAATTAAAAACCAGGCAATCATTGGAATGCCAAAAGTAACTAATTTTGTGCTATTAGTACCATAATCCCATTCGTAATCAATAGATAAAAATGAATTGATATTATCATGGTAAGTACTAACGTAATCATCCATTGTGAAATCATAACCAGGATTTCCGTCTGGTCCAGAAGTATCAGTACTAATAGCCCAATACCTACCAGATAGTAAATTGATTTCAGTGACATTGTGTGTAAAAGCATTAACAATTTTGCTCTCAGCTTGTTGTTGTGAATCAAATTCATAGTCATAATCAATCGCTATGATATGAATTGATTCAGTGAAATTAAAAATGTCTCCAGCCTGCCATTCTCTGTCAGCAGCATGGGTTTTGGTAAAATTACCAAAAAATAATAGTACAAGTACTATATTAGTCAACATCAAAATCTTAATTTTTCGGTTCATAGGAAAACACCTATTTCTAATTAAACGTGAGAGAGTCATCATTTAAGAATTTCTTAAGTGGCATTTTCCGAATAGAGTTTATAAAAATAGACTTAATCTCTCCCCCTAATAATAATACCAGAAGGGGAGATAAGAGGTGCTCCCCATGGAAGGAGCGTTCTTATCTTCCTGTAAATAGGGCGAATTTCATTCTGGTTTTACTTTTATCTGCTTGGATTTTCTTTTTGTGTTCTTGCTTTTTTTGCATTAGCATGATTCCTCCATTCTACCGATTTTTTTCTATTTCTTAACTCTCTTGATGGGAGTTAATTCCTTCTTGATTTGGCCTTTAAGATTTCTGAGATCTTTCATTGTGGTTTCCTCCACGAACAGTGTGATTATATCAATCCATCCGAGTAAAACATAACCAAGAGAATCTTGGCTTTTTCACTATCTTTCTTTCCATCTTTATCTGTGGTGATATTTTTCTTCTCTTTCAATTTTTTTTCACCCATACTTTACCAATTCGTTAGGAAGTTGTTCTCATACTAGTATATAAGTTTTCTCATTATAGTGAGAACTTGAGTTCACTTATAAGAGAGTGGAAAATTACATCATTAAGAATAATATTTATAAACCTTGAGAATCTATTTATTATATAGATAAGAAACTAACAATTAGACTGTATAAGATTTCATATTATTAGTAAAACATCTCTTTAAGAGAAGGAGACAATTTGAATGGCAGTTACAGGTCCGAAGAATGTAGTAACTTTTAAACAAAAACCAGTAATTATTATCAGAGATAAAGAAACTCTCGATCTTTTTAAGGATGAAAACCTTGGCTATGTTTTGAAATTTCTAAGAAAAGAACCAATGACAATAGGCGATTTGGAAGAATCTTTTAAGAAAGTTGGAATAGAGAAATCTGATAAATCGATTTATAGATATTTACACAAATTACTACATGTAAAACTAGTAGCTAAAGCTGGAAAAAGGATCACCTCAAAAACATCCGACAATCTTACTTCTGAAACAATTTACACACGTGCAGCAATAGCTTTTATTACTGTCGCACCTGTTTCTGAACCCGGATCAAAAGCTGGAGATAGTAATGCTGTTTGGGAAGCCACAAGACTGCTTCTAAGTGAACATTTTGGTAAAAATGCTTTAGAGAAAGAATTTGTTAAATTCGCTAATAAGCTAGATAAGGATCGAGATCAATTAGTTGTTAATTTATTTGAGAATGCTACAGAAGAAACCCTGGAGAAAGTTGCACGGCTTGACTATTTGGGAATTACTTTTCTCTTACAATATATTGGTTGGTTAGCAATAATCCCTGAAATGGACATAGCTAAAGATCTTGAGGAAATTTTCAAAAAATAAGTACTTTTATCCTTGTCCTATTTTTTCTCTTTTCTTTTACCTTTTAAGGATGCGTTCAATCATATTATTAAAATCCGTTTTTTGAGAAGATTTTTTCGTCCAAAAGTTTTCATTAAAATCAATCACAGATAAAGAGGACGATAAATAACGACTTCTCCTAATTTTATCGCTATTTATATGCCTGTATAGAGTGCAAATTTTATTCTTGCTCTTTCTTTTTCTTTCTTTATTATTTGTTTTATCTTTTTGTCATGTCTCAATTTTTTCACCTCCTGATGTCCTCAATTTTTTGATTCTATCTGGATAAATACACCCCAAGTGCATCTTTCGTGTAATAAATCATTCTCAGAATAATATATAAAGATTCTCACAGATGTGAGAAAAGACTTTTAAGTGTTTGAGACATAATATAACATAGAATTAAGAACAATTTGTAATTTAGATAAGAAAGATATTGGATCGTGATAGAAAATGCTAAAACAACAAGCAATAACTTACAAGCAAAAAGCAATTCTAATACTAAATGATGAACAAACTAAGGTATTCAAAGATGAAAACCTAGCTTGGGTGTTGAAGATTTTAGCAAAAGGACCAATAACAATAATAGATATTAAGGAAGCTTTCATGAAGCATGGTAAAGAAAAATCAGAAAAAACATTATACCGATATCTAAGCAAATTACTTAAAATTGGATTAATTGCCAAAGCAGGGAAACGAATTACCTCTGTAGATGAAGGGGCTCTAATTAGTGAGACAATTTATTCTCGAGTAGCAAAGGTCTACATTACCAAGAAACCAATGAAATTCGAAAATGGCGAAATACGCCCCGAATTTGAAATAGCTCAGTTGATCCTAAGCAGTATTTTCGATAAGAAAAGAGGTTGTGGAATTTGTTTCACAGAAATCGCAAATAGATTCGACATTGAAAAGCATCTGTTATTTGTTGAATTATTAGAACACGCTGATCCTGAAACACTTGAGCAATTCGCAGAACTAGATTGGAAAGGAATAAGCACAGTAAAAGAATTCGTTGGATGGATTGCATTATGCTTGAAATATGACGTTCAAGACGTCATAAAAGATTGTTATAATGGATAAAAGACAAGTGATAACAAGTTTAGATCTTAAGATTTAAACTTTCATTTTTATTTTTTCAAATGAATTTTATGTATCTGCAATTTCTTCTATTTTTTGTTGAGGACTTATTATTTCTTCCTTCTTTCGACCTTTCCAAAATCCTTTCTTATTTAGATACTTGCCCAGATAAATTAATCCAAGCATAATCGGTACTTCCCAGAAAAGCCCCATAGTTGTACCAAGAGCAGCTAATGAACTAATACCAAGAGCAGTTGCTATAGCGATTTCAAAATGACTCGAGCTGCCAATTATCGTTGTAATAATTGCTTCACGGTATTGAAGTCGGAATAATTTTGTAATTAAAAGATTTAATCCTACAACAATGATAAAACCGAGTAGGAGTGGTGCAGAGACTAACAGTAATTCTAAAGGATTATTAATTAGTAAACTACCATTGATTGAAAAGAGAATAATCAATGTGCTGAGAAGAGCGACTATTGAAATTTTACCAACAACTGGTCGATACTTATTATCAAACCATTCCTTCCCTTTTGCTTTCACCAAGAGAAATTTACTTAAAAGTCCGAGAATTAATGGGGCGCCAATAAAAATAGTTACTGTGATGAACAACATTAATTTATCAATGGTTAAACTTCCTATTCCAGCCAATAATGATACAATAGGGACGAAGAGAAACATAATTGATATAGTGTTAATACTTGTGTTTATCACATTTTGTTCCTGATTACCATTAGCAAGTGATCCCCAAACTAAAACCATAGCAGTACAAGGACTTGATCCTAACAAGATAACTGCAATAATTAAATCGGGGTAGCCTGGAAGAATTAGATAGGCTAAACCTGCAGCAACTAATGGAGCAATTATCCAATTAGATACTAATGCAATTATTATTGGTAATGGGTTTTTACCGAGTTTTTTTACTTCTTTGAATTGAAGATTCAACATAGCCGGATACATCATAAAAAATAAACAAATACCTATAGGTATATTGATGCCAATCCCATCTCTCCACGTTTCAAGTAAATTTAAATTGTTTAGTGTTTCGCCAATTATTGGTACATAACGAGATAGTAAAATACCAATGCCCATACAAAGAACTACCCAAAGTGCAAGGAATTTCTCAAAAAATCCAAGCTTACGGTCTTCCTGTTCAATAGTGGGTGAATCACCATTCACCAAAATTTCTGCTTGATTTTCTTTATTATTGGTTTCATTTTCTGCAGACACTAATTTATTCACCACTTCTCAAGTAATTAATTCACATAAAAATTTTTCTTAGAAAATGAACTAAAATTTTTCTAATTGCATTTTATATCTGTTCGTAGTAGATTGCAACTAGAAAATTCTGTTTTTACGATAACTTGTTCTAACAACAACTAAAGCAATAAGTGAGGATATAATCAAACTGAAAGTTAAACTCAAACCTAAGCCCGAAGTATTTGTTGGAGTATACCCTGGGGTAGTGGGAGTTGTATCAGGATCAACCCATCCTGCCAAAGTGGCCCATAGCCACCATGCAGCATAAGCTTTCATATTAGCATTTAATGGTTGACTATGTGCAGAGGTACAATCATACCAATCTTCTGGATGAGTACCTTGCCATTCTAAAGCCCAATTTGCACGGTCGTTAGTGGGATTGGTGTCATTATTTGAATCATAATCACAATTATCTGTGCAGTACTTATCACCAAAATAATTGCCATGAGGATCGTACGATTCAATATCTGCAAAATCAAAGAGAATTTTACCGTTAGTATGACAATACTCCCTGATTTGTTCATTACGAATGTGGAGGTTGCCCTCTAAACCGGAACCATCAACATGACCAGTCATATACACGAATTGGACGCTGGGATAGTCATTTTCTAAATCATTCATCAATGAGGTATATGTATTGATATCCTCTTCAGTTGCATCTGAGGCTTGCCCACACCAAGACCACATAACAACATTGACATCGGAATTAGCAACATTATCTAGATAAACTTCAGTTAGTGAAGCCCAAGTAACTCTATCAGGATTACCTAAATCTCCTCCTACAAAACCATCATCAATATCAAGTGCTCCTCCAGTTCCTCCTTCATTCCAATCATACAGTCCAACTGTGCCACCTTTGCCCTCTTTAAAATCTGAGAGATCATTCATGCCAGTTATGATTTGGCTCCCATGAGATGTGTGACCATATGCAATGTGAAGATTTTCTTTAGAGTGATTTATAGCTGATTCCGGAACTAAATCATACATAACTCGATTGACAATTGTGTGATCTGCTATAATCGCATCAGCATTTGTATGCAACCTATCTTGCTCAGTAGATGTTTGTGCAGTAGAAAAACAAAGAGGTTGTAAGAAAATTATAATCCCAAAAATTATTGAAATGACTCCCAGAAATTTAACTTTCAATTAAAACTCACCTTCGGAATTTTACCAATAAGGAATAATTACTATCTTGATTTATATTATATTCTAAATGAATAAGAAAAAAGAAGTAATATGTGGTTTTACTTCTGGAGTGCTGCACCACAATTACGACAGAATGTTTCAACTTTCTTACTTAACGCACCACAAGTGTTGCAAAATATCTCATCAGCTTGCTTTTGTGGTGGAGGGGGAGGAGGTTGTGAATAAGTAGGTTGTGGAGGTGGAGTTACATAAGGGATAGTTGTTTTAGGTGCACCATCCCAAGATGAGACATATCTGCCAAAATTATCTGTAAAAGATCCAGTTAAAATCATAATTAAATCAATAAATGCCCAAATACCTCCCAATCCACAAAATGTCAATAATAACAAAGCAACAGCGGATCCAGACTTACCAACATAAAAACGATGAGCCCCAAAACCTCCGAGAAATAGACAAAGGAGAAGAGTTGTTGTTTTACTATATTGGGAAACATTACTTTGATGTACATGAACGGTTGTACTCAATTTAATAACCTCTAATCTTATTTTACTGTTTTATTATTTTCTGAATTTATAAAGTAAACTGTCAAACAAAACATATGAGAAAACAAACAATCTTTCAAAAAAAATTGATCTCTAAAAAGTAAGAGATCTTTTTAGTTTGTAATTTTACCACCAATTCCAATTGCTATTCACGTTTTCTAACTTATCTTTTCCATAAACATTCAATTTTGATTTAGTAGTCAAATAATATTTAATTCTCAACTAGCTAAGATATACTTGAAAGTGAATATAGAAATCATTCTCATAATGGTGAGAATACTTATAACTTCTGATTGAGAATATAAATACAACAAACACACTCCCCAGTGTGTTAATAACAGATCAAGAGGCAAAAAAATTGAAACTAAGAACAAATATGAGAAGATTGGTTCTTCCGATGATAATCATCCTTAGCGTAATGGTGATACCTTATGTAGCAACACCAGTAGAAGCAGCTAACCCAGGACCATTTTTCTCCGTAAGTATATTATCGCCAAATTCTAATCCAGCAAGAAATCAATGGGCTACCCTTATGGTAGAACAATTGCCAAAGATTGGAATTGATATAGATGTTTTTGACCACACAGGTTGGGCTCAAATATCCCCAAGAACATGGGGACACCCAGGACCTTATCCAGTACCTTCATACGCCGAAGGCGGTTATGATTTATTCTTTATTGGTAACGGTTGGGGTTTAGACTTTGATCCAACAGGTGTCTTTACAACCGATGGTATAACACCCTTAGGTGATAATTTTTATCAGTACTCCAATCCAGAATTTGATTGGGCTGTTAGTAATTATACACAATCCTTTGTCAATGCAGACAGAGTATACTATGCTGAACTAATTCAAGAGATTCTTTATGAAGATCAACCAAGTATTGCTATAATCTACAAGATTTCTCTTTATGCTCATGCTCCAGGAATGGTTGGTTGGGATCCATTATTATGGGCTTCCTCACAACAACCTATGGAAGATTGGGAACTTCCCGGTGAATCAGAACTACACTTTGCTGTTCCAGCTGATTTTGAAGATTTCCACACCTGGTTAAGTGAGTCAACTTATGATGCTCAGTGGCTCCATCAAATTTACAATGGTTTAGTCGAACGCGATCCTGCAGATAATTCATACTCTGGTCGTGCAGTTCAATCATTTAGTAGTACAGATGGTTTAGCCTATAGCCTTCAATTGAAACCCGATCTTTATTGGGCAGATGGAGTTCCAGTAACAGTCGAAGATGTTATTTATAATTATCAATTAGCTGTTACTGCTAGCTTAGGACACACTACTTATTCCTTCAATACACTCTTTTGGGATAACAGCTCAGTAGTAAAAATCGATGATGATGAATTTACTATTGATTTCTTACAACCCTACGTATTCCAAGAAGGTAATTTAGCCAATCCACTAATTCCAAAGCATATCTGGGAATCTGTTGCTCCAGAAGATCATGGCACACAAGCCGTTGATTGGGCACGAAACGCTCCAGAGAATATTTTTGGTTTCGGTCCATACGTGTTAGACTCCTGGGATGACACCAATGGTGTTATTCATTTGACAGTGAATGATTATTTCGATGATTACTGGGGTACCGCTCCTAAATTCGATGACGTTTACTTTGAATTCTATTCCAACAAAGAAGGAGCTATTTCCGCTCTCGCTGGTGGAGACATTAATTTCGTTGATGCAGAATTCTACGTTGATTTAGGTGATATTCAGGGACTTGCAGGTGTTGACTATACAACAGTTAATGATCCTGGTAACCAAGAATTAGCTGTTAATCAAATGCATCCAATCATAGGTACCGGTGAACTCTGTCCAATTTCAAGTTTAGAATCTGGCAAACACATTCGCAAAGCGATTAGTAACATGGTTCCAAGACAAATCATTGTTGATGAAGTTCTTAACGGGCTAGGTTATCCTGGTGTTACTCATTGGCCAAAGGTCTCCCTAGGTTTTGATGAAACTTTAGAACCTTACGACTACAGTATTGAACAGGCTTTAGCTCACATGGCTGCAGCAGGTTATGATGTCACAATCACAACTGAAGTCTCAGGAATCGGCCTAATTGTCTTCATGAGTATTATAGCTTTAGCAGGCGCCACTCAAGTTTTCTTCATTAAGAAGAGAAAGTGATCATTCGTACCTTCCGCTCTAACTGAAGTATAGGGGTTTTCGGACTCCTAACTTCTTGTTTTTTTTTATTAATTCCGTCTCTTGAAAAAATATTTCAGTAAGTTAATACACTTTCTTACTTAATGATTGTATGAAACAACTAGCTGAAAATGTTTATAGTATAACTGGGAAAGGATTCTTTTCTGTTCCTGTTTTTGTACTGGAAAAACAAAATGGACTGTTAACTCTCATTGATACTGGTCTTGAGAAAGACTCAGAAATTATCATTAAAAAGATTCGCAAGAAATGGGGTGATCTTGAGAAGATTGAACGTATTGTTTTCACACATAGGCATTATGATCATACTGGGGGTTTAGCTCCCTTAATGAGAGAAATGACTACAATAAGTGCTCCCGAATCTCCGCAAGAACGAGTTGAAATTGTTTGTCATGAAGATGAAGCTCCTCATTTTGCTAATACTCTCCGAGGTCAAATAATTAATCCGAATCGTACTGTAAAGCACAATGAGATCATTGATGATGAACTGAAACTCAAAGCAATTCATGTTCCTGGACATTCTTGGGGGCATATTTGTTTGATACTTGAGAAAGAGAAATTATTATTCATTGGTGATCTCTTTATGTGGATGCCCTTTGGAATACGTCCTGTTTTCCAGAAATTTTGTGATGATTACGATCAATACTTAGAAACAATTGGAACCATATTAGATTATGAATGGGATTATGCTATATCCTCTCATATGACTGCAAAAAAAATCCCAAGGAAAAAAGTTGAACGATTTATTAAAAAACTAAATGTGAAGAAATCGGAAGAGTGATGTTTTTGGTTTTAGTTCCTATTTCCATAGTAATTTATAGCTTATACAAATTAAACAATATGTAAGAAAACAAGAAGGTTAATTTGTTGAAATCAGAACACGAAAAAATTGAGAAAATAGTGATTGAAATTACTACTTGTGAAGAACGAAGAAGTGATACAGACAATGCTGTTGAACTTTATGTGGGTGGACATACATGGCAACTCGATATTGCTAAGCATGATGAATTTGAAAAAGGAAAAACAGATGTTTTTGAATTAGATGTTTCAGCTGGTTTAAATTCCTCTGATTTTAGATATTTATGCTTAAAAAAGAAAACTCATACTAAAGATGATGATTGGTGCATAGAGAAAATTAAGCTTATCATTAATGATAATGTTGTTTATGAACAAGATTCACTTGATGCTTGGTTAAAACATGACAAAACAAGCTGGTGTGCTCCAGGATTCACTTACGGTGCAGCTGGAGGATAACTTCCAGTACTATTTTTTCTTTTGATAATTTTTTTAAAGCATAGATAATTTGTGGTCGCATGACCAAATCAATTCATGAGATTTTTAAACAAATACAAAAAGAATCCGAGAAAGATCCTAATATCTTAGGATTGGTTTTAGTAGGTTCTCGAGGGAAAAGATTCCATAAAGAGTATTCAGATTATGACTTTCATGTAATTGTGAAGGAAGAAGTATTACTCGATTATAGGAAGAAATTCGAAAAATATGATGAAATAAAGGGATTTGATTGTGGAGTAAAAACACTAGCTGAACTCATTGAATACGCAGAAATGGGAACAGATTCTGAATGGGACAGATATAGTTTTGCTCATGTTCAAGCAGAATTTGATAAAACAAATGGAAAACTGCAAGAAATAATAGATGAGAAAGGAAAGATACCAGATAAGCATTTGAAAGACTACTTAGCGGGATACTTAGATGGTTACATTAATTCTGTTTATCGATCACTGAAGTCTTTAAGGGATAATAATTTAGTAGGTTATCGTTTAGAAGCTGCAGATTCCGTGAGTTTATTCTTAACATGCGCATTTGCTTTTCACAACTCAAGACTAAAACCATATTATAAGTATCTAGAATATGAACTAGAAAAATACCCCTTGAATAAATTTCCTTGGTCTTCAAAAGAACTGATTGTAATGATACACAAAATACTTGAGACAGGAGATTACAACATACAGCAAACTCTATTGAAAGAAATGGAAAAACTAGCAAGAAAAGAAGGATTAGGTCATGTTTTTGATAGCTGGGATGGAAATGAGAAATGGACTATGAGTTTCATGCCAAAAAAAGAATAAAGATTGTCAACAATACAAATAATTCATATAACGATTCCACTTAATTTTGATTTATCGTGGGTTGATAGATTGGCTGAAATTATAACTATAAGAGGTTCAACTAATAATTACTTGTTGAAATCAAATGATGGTTACCTATTAGTTGATTTATCAATGCCACATGATTTCAGGAGATTTCAAAGGAAATTAAGAAAGTTAAAGATCAATATTTCTGAAATTAACTATCTCTTCTTGACACACTCGCATGCTGATCACTCCGGATATATTGAACAATTTTTACTAAATAGTAGTGCAAAGCTAATTGTTCATGAGAATACCTTACCACACTTGTACAATGGGACCATGGAATCGGAATCACTACCAGTAAATTTCTACTATAAAATTATGAGGAAATTTGCAGATTTTGGACTAAAACATGGCTTTCAACCACTCACAATAGGTGATGAACGAATTATTACAATTAAAACTGATGATGAAAAATTACTAGAAGTAATTGGGATTAAAGGTAAGATAATAACTACATTTGGTCATACAAAAGATAGTATAACATTAATTCTCGATGAAGGTATTGCTTTTACAGGAGACACTTGTTCAAATAGAAGTACCTTTTATTTTGGCAAAGGTAAAAGACCAGCATTTATTGTTGATGAGGTTATGCTTATGGAAAGCTGGAAAAAACTAGTGAATCATCGAGTTAAGATGATATATCCTGCACATGGGAAAATATTCCCAATAGAAGATCTAGGTTTATCATGAAATTTATGAGGTCTAATTAAATGCCCGAATTAATTGTTATAAAAGGATTTATGCGAAATTATCTTCTGAAAGTTAGAAGTGGATATCTATTAATTGATACTGGTTGGCCAAAGAACTATAAGCGATTTTTAAAGAAAATCAAAAAACAAGATTTGAACATAACAGATATCAAGTATTTACTAATCACCCATTCACATACTGATCATACGGGATTTGCAAACGACTTGCTGAACGATAGTGGTGCTAAATTAATTGTTCATGAAAGTGCATTGCCATCACTTAGAAAAGGTGTTATGGAATCAATTTCTGAACCAACGAATTTCTTCATGCGTTCTTTGTTTAGATTTGCACACAAACTTACATCTGCAAAATATCCACCAATTACTCTTAGTGATGACAAAATAATTGAAATTAAAAAAGAGAAGGATACACAAATTCCAAGAGAAATTGGTTTAAATGGTAAAATCCTCTTTACGCCAGGGCACACAAGAGATAGCATTTCACTTATTCTTGATGATGGAAAGGGTTTTGTTGGAGACCTTTGTACAAATAACATCTGGGTGTTTATTGGACTTGGTCGGAAACCACCACTAAATGTAGGATTGGAAATAGTGTTCAAAAGCTGGGAAAAATTAATCACAAATGGTGTAAAGGAAGTTTATCCTGCACATGATAAACCATTTCTTGTTGAAAAATTGAAGAAAAAATCAGATAACTAACTCCCCGGGTTAATTTCCAAGACTAATCACAAGTGTTTAAATAAATTGTATTAAGAAACAATTGTGATGAAAATGAACACAAAAATGACTAAGGTCAACGGTTTAAACATTAGATACCTTGACATACCAAACGAAGGAAAAGAAACAATTGTCCTTTTACCTTACGGTGGTGCCCTAATAGGCATGTGGAATGGAGTTATTCCCTATTTAAAAAATGACTATAGAATAGTAGCATTGGATCAGAGATGTCATGGCTTCTCTGACAAACCAGATGAATGTCATATTGATGATATGGCAAATGATTTAGCTGCTTTGATGGATCAATTAGGAATTGATAAAGCATTCATCGCTGGTAGCTCCTTGGGAGCTGATACAGCAATAAGTTTTGCAGCAAATTATTCAGAGAAAGTAATAGCAATGGTGCTAGATGGTGGGTTTTACGATATAGTAGGACCAGATAGTAAAGACCAAATCCTAACAGATGAAGATATAGAGAAAGCAAGAAGTAAATTAAAAGAAATCGTACTGAAGAACCCTGTAAAATTGTATGATTCAAGAGAAGAATGCTTGCAAGCAACAAAAGAAGGTTGGGAAAAGGAAGGAGTCAAATGGTCAGAGGTACTTCGCTTACAAGCTGAAGATGAAATCTATGAAGATAAGGATGGAAAATTCAGAACTCCCTCAGAAGGAAAAACTACTTGGAATTTCATTTGGCCACTCTATGAAGTAAGATTTCAAGAATATTTTGACAAAATAACCTGTCCGGTTCTATGGCTTCCTGATGAAGCGGAAGCTCCTCATGAAATTGTTCAAAGGAATCTTAAGAAATGGGCTAAGAATCTGAGACATCATAAAATAGTTACAATAAAAGGATCAGTGCATGCATATACTCCCGTACTTGAACCAGAAGCATTCAGTAAGGAAACTCTAACCTTCATTGAAGAAGTTAAAAAACTCTAAGCAATCAAAACGAGTAAAACAAAGTACATAAAAAAAGCAAGAACGAATTTCAAAAGAAGGTTAATTGATTGTCAGGGATAATTTTATTATCGCCCAATTAACATCAGATAATCCATTCTTGCTTTATTCTGGTACTTTTTGATTTGATCTTTAATTTTATTTTTCTTATTCATCATTGTATTTTTCTCCAGTAATTTTCTCATTTTTTTTATCGATAGTATCCAACTAGTAAAGCTAATTTTAGCTTTTGTTTCTCAACATCTTCATTGATCATTTTTGTTCTGTATTTATTTTCTGTTTTTTTGTTCATTTTTGTTAACACCATTCTCATTGTTTGAGAATTTTATTCTCACACTTATATATAAACGTTTCTCACAGAATGAGAAACACATATTATATAATAAGAAAAGAATATTACAATATAAGAATAACATTTAAATATATGAGAATGCCATATATTTACATGAGAAGAAATTATAAAATAATAAGAATAAGAGGTGGCAAAATTGAGCCAAGATGTAATAACATACAATCAAAAAACTGTAATCGCTCTAAATGAGGAACAAGTAGAACTCCTGTATAGTGATGAAAACTTAAGCTATATCATAAAATTTCTAAGAGTAGGTCCTAGAACTGTAAAGGAATTAGAAAAAGACTTTACAAAAAAAGGAGTAAAAAAATCAGATAAATCAATCTATAGATACTTGAAGCACTTAATCGAAGTTGGAATGGTCGCAAAAGCAGGTAAGAGGATCACTTCAAAAGATGCAGGTGAACTCCAAAGCGAAACAATTTACATAAGAACTGCTAAGATGTTTTTAACAGGAAATCTAAGGAAAAAGATGGGTTCATTAGAGGAAAAAGATGTTGAAATGTTTTACGATACAATTTATTCTTTACTAGCAGGTAAATTCAAGGACAAGATGGAAAGTGACAAAGGTGTTGAAAAACTAATTAATACTCTCGAAACTAGAAAATTCGAACTTATCCTTGATATATTTGGAAATGCTAATGAAGAATCACTTGAGAAGATAAACAAGTTGAATTGGGGTCTAATTGATTATTTAATAGAGTATATTGGTTGGCTAGCTCTAAGCTTAGAACATGATGTAGTTAATGAGATAGAAGATTGTTGTACAAATCAAAAATAGCCTCTTGAAGTTAGACTAGAAAAATCCGAAAGAAAGGAATAAATTTTCTTTTCTTTTAACTATTTTTTTCGTTTCTTTTGAGTAATAATAAATAATATAATAAAAACAGTTGAAACTATTGTTATTAAGCCTAAATCAGAAGTTTCAGTTGGACTTGTTTTAGAAGCAATTGGGTAATCATTTGGATCATTGGGATTTGTTCCCTCTTTTATTTCATCACCATCTAAAAATCCATCTCCATCGGAATCCGGATTCAAAGGATCAGTTCCGTAAATCTCTAATTCTAGATAATCAGCGAGATCATCATTGTCTTTGTCAATTCCAAGTATAGCTAAACCACTTTGCCCATTTGCTAAGAAAACTACTTCATCTTGATAGAACACATTCCAGGAATCACACTAAGAGAATAAGTACCAGCTTTGACCGGACTTGCTTTGTTGGAGATATCTAATATTTTCAAACCATTGAATTTATCTGCAAGAAAAACAAGATCATTGTTTGAGTGCATATCAACAATTGAACCGCTTTCTTTAAATTGGCTTATTTTTATTGGGTTGCTTTTATCACTAATATTCACTAGTTCAAGACCTTCATTTCCAACAGCAATAAATGCGACATCTTCCTCAACAAAAATAGAATAGGGTTGTCCTGAATAGACATCATGGAAACCAACATTTGTAGTGGTAGTAATTTCTGTTACATTTAATATTTCTAAACCCGTATTAAGATCCGTTATATAGATATAATTTTCAGACCCCCAAACACTCCAGATAAATCCTCCAACATTGTATTGGGCAATTTCACTTGGAATCGCTTTATTACTTATATCAAGTATTTCTAATCCATCACCTATCGTTGTGCAAAAAGCATAATCACCGCTTACATAAACATCCCAATAATACAACTCATCATGATATTCACTAACAAGTTGAGGATTGGTTTTATTACTAACATCAATAATTCTTGCACCGTCAACGTCATTTGCGATGTACGCATAATCATTTTCTACAAAGAGATTAACTGCACCAACAATATCACTAGCAAAGGCTTTACGACCTATTTCTTCTGGGTGCGTAAGATTGGTTATATCAAGTACAACTAGTCCTCCTTTTTTATCAGCAAGATAAGCTAAATCATCAATAACAAAAACATCTAGTGTACTATCTAAACTTCCAGCCCATTGACTAATTAAACTATAATTATTAGTAGTAGCTAAAGATTTTACTAGATTGATATTTTGTGTTTCAAATGCAAATAATAATTCGGATCTTGAATATTTTCCTTGTTTTGATGAGAAAGCAGAATTACTAAAACTAGGTGGAGGTGCGAGAAGAATAATGAAAAACAGAAAAATCAGAAGTTTTCTTTTATATTTATCGCCCTTTGAAACCATATGAATGAATTGCTTTTGATTCTAATATTAATTATGTTTAATACTGAAATTTTCGAAGAAGAAAATCAATAAAACAAAATTCTCTATTTAACTTTTAGTGGCAAAATAATTCTGAATATCGTTCCAGTTTTCTCTGAGGACTCAAAATTAACTTGACCATTCAAATGCTCTTCTACCAGTATACGAACACTATAGGTACCCAAACCTCTACCATGTCCTTTTGTTGAGAAGAAGCGTTGGAATATTTGACTTTTAACTTCTTCAGATAAAACAGCTTCATTTTGTACCCAGAAAACTATCTCATTTTTAGATTGTTTGCAGCCAATTATTACTTGCTGATCTTTAGTACTTGCTTCCAGAGCATTCTTTAGCAGATTAATTAAAGAGCGACGCAACAATCGTTTATCTGTTTCAACAATTATTGAGGTACTATTTTTTGCTATGAGTATTTTTTTATCTGTGGCAGTTTTATCAGTTGAAAATGTTTGAATAATCATTTGAATTAATTCTAAAGAATCTACTTTACAGAAATCAGTTACTAATTCCTTCTTATCTAGCTTTAACAAATCTCTTTGAGCTTGGATATCATCAAGAAGTATATTTATTTCTGTTTTAATTCTAGCAAAATACTCATCTTGAATTTCGTTTAAACCATCTCTCGGGAAGAACTCAATTCTACCGGATAACGACCAAGTAGTATTAATCATATCATGCATGAATGTTCGCTCGAGATATTCCTTTCTCTTCAAAGTGCTAATATCAGTCATGATTACAATAATGAATTGAACCTCTTCTATGAGCAGAGGTTTTGCTATGACATGTAAATCTAAGGGAACTATTTTGTTTTGATGCTTGGTAGTTAGTCGAGCTTCACTCTCATGTTCCTTGCCAGTTTTTTGACTCTCCAATATGGTTAGGACCACTCCACAATATCTGCAATTTTTTGATGTTCCACAACCACCCTCATTTAGCTGTGAGTTTACACATTTCAATAATTCTCCAGGCCTTTGACCAAGGGCATCTTCAAATTCATTAATTCCCATCAACTTAACAAAAGGTTTATTTGCAAAAATAACTTGTCTCTGTTTATTTAAAACAACAACAATATTTGGGAAAGAATCTAGGATTTCTTTAGCATATTCTAAAGAGAGCACTTTCTCATACTGCTCTCTTATCTCTCTCTGTTCTAATCTTTCTGGAGAGGCAAAATCTGTTTTAGCTTTTGGCATAGTAACACTTCAACAAGTTCCTATAAACCGCTTTTCTTTACAGTGATTTTTGTCAATTAACTAATTGTGTTATTATAAAATAACTTTTGGAATTTATAGTTTATTCTCGTTAAATCCATTTTTTCAATAATATTCTTCTTTCTAAGAGAAGATGAAAATTAATAAAGCAGTATTCTCTAGTAATTGCAGTTTAACTAACATTTGGAGTGTTTTTATTGTCCGATGAAGATTTTGAAGTACCCTGGTACGAAAGCCCTGCTCTCAACGATGTAGTTGGATTAATGGGAGCTCGAGCAATGCAAGGTATCATGAATACCTTTAGTGGCAATCGTATTTTTGGAGGAAAAACCGGAGTAACAACGGTAGCTATTGAGTTAGGTAAAAGACTGGATGAAGGAGAAAAGCGATTACTAATCATTGCTGATTCTTTCACGAAAAGATTTTGCGAAGATGTCGTCCCTGATTTTGAAGACAATGGATTCGAGATTAAAGTATGGAGTGGTGTTGAACCAGAAGTTCCAATGTATATTCTAGATGATGGTTTACAGATTTGTAATGACTTTAAACCAACGGTCTTTCTTGCAGTTGGTGGAGGGTCGGTTTTAGATGCCGCGAAAGCTCTATGGATCGTGTATGAGCAACCTGGAATTAATCTCATGCAAATTGATATTCTTGATAATGCAGTTGGTTTAAGAAGAAAAGTTAAAGCTTTAGTAGCAATTCCAACAACTATTGGAACTGGAAGCGAAGTAACAACCGCAGCAATCATAACTGATACTAAAAGAAATCCGCCGAAAAAAATCACTTTAACGGTGGATGAAACCTTACCGGATTATGTTATTTTGGATACTAAATTTGTGAAAACATTGCCACCTTTCCTCATTATGGCAACGGGATTAGATGCCCTCGCTCATAGTTTAGGTGCAATTACCTCGAATTGGGGTTCACCATTGTCAGATGCAATAAATATGGTAGCTATTGAAGAAGTACTTCGGTATTTGCCACGCCTGGTGAAATACGGAACCAAAGATGAAGAAGCTTTAGAGCATATGCAATGGGCTGCCTTACTAGCTGGCATGGGTTTCAATAATGCAATGCCTGGAATTGAGCATGCACTTGGTCATTCTTTTGGAGCAGTTATGCATGTCCATCACGGGTTGTCGGTCGGAATGTTTTCAGCTCAATCTGTTGCTTGGCAAGCAAAAGTAACAGAGAAATGGCGCAAATTGGGTCCACTATTCGGAGTCAAAGAAGAGAAATATTCCACGAGACAAGAATATTTGGAAGCTATTGTTAAAGCAATACAAGTATTCCAACGATCAATGGGTGGAGTAGCTTCAGTAAAAGAAATAACTGAGCCTAAAATTACCAAAGCAGATTATCAGAGTAAACTGGAAATTCTGGCAAGATATTCGAAGGAAGATGCTGTTACATTAACATCTTACAGACCTGTAGGAGAAATAAACTACAGAAGAATGTTTGAAGCTGCTTGGGATGGAGAGAAGCTAGTATACTAGGAGTGGAAAATAATGACAGAAACAATGACAGGTTACAATGGAAAAATAGCCTATATCGATCTAACTAAGAAAGAAGTTGTTGTGAAACCACTTGACCCGGAAATCGCTGAGGATTATATTGGTGGGACAGGATTAAGTGCAAAACTAATTCATGATTTACTAACTGATGAAGATTATAAAACACTAAAGAAAGATCCATATGATTCAGTAAATCCTCTTGTTTATGCAACAGGTCCAGTAACTGGAACAATGCGTCCTGCTTCAGGAAGATATTCAGTTTCAGGAATCTCCCCACTAACTAATCATTGGGGAGAAGGAACCAGTGGTGGATTCTTCTGCATCAATCTGCGAAGATCGGGATATGATGCGTTAGTTATTACAGGTAAATCAGAGAAACCGTGCTATATTCTCATTGAAAAAGGAGAAATAAAATTCAAAGATGCATCGAAACTTTGGGGGAAAGGGACATATGAAACACAAGAGGCAATCAAAGATCAAATAAAAATAAATGGTCTTCGAGTTGCATGCATTGGTCAAGCCGCAGAGAATCTAGTCCGATATGCCTGTATACTGAATGATGAAGGTAGAGCACAAGGTAGATGTGGGCTCGGAGCAATTATGGGTTCTAAAAAACTAAAAGCAATTGCCATAGAAAAGCACAGTATAATCACTGGACAAGATAGCAAAGCCATGAAAGAGCTGCGAGATAAGGTAAATGAAGAAAAAGAACAGCTATCCCAACTTCTGCCAATAATGCAATATCTCTATGGAACTAATCTTTACATGGATATGGGCATGTTTTCAGGAGATGTTCCCGCTTATTATTTCACAGAATCGGAATTCCCGGCCGAAATCCTCACTGAAAAAACAATAAAAGAACACTTGCCTGTTTTCACTTCAGGATGTGCTGGTTGTACAATAAAATGTGCTAAACATACTGTAATAGTTCATAATTCAAAAGAGATAGTAACTGACGGACCAGAATATGAGACTGTAGCATCTTACGGACCATTATGTGGATTATTCGATAGAGAACAAATTGCACTAGCAGGTCATTTAGCCAATATCTATGGATTCGATACTATCTCGAGTGGAGTTTCCATTGCATTTCTTATCTATCTTGTAAAAGAAAAAATCGCAATAGATGCTATCAAGCAATCTTTGAAAGATATCAAGTTAGAGGAAATCGATTGGGGAAATGGTGATTTAGTTCTCAAACTAATCAAGAAAATAGCTCTAAGAGATGGCATTGGTGATGTCATTGCAGAGGGAGTAAAGCGAATGGCTGAAAAATGGGGCGTTGACCCAGAACTAGCAGCACATGTGAAAGGTCTTGAGATTCCGATGCACGACCCTCGAGCATACGCAGGCCAAGCATTGTCATATATGACTGCTTGTTGTGGAGCCAACCATGAAAAAGGTGATTGGTACCAAACAGAAATATTTGGCTTTGAAGCTCCGGAATTCGATATCATAAATGGAGATAATCATGACATAACTGGAAGAGAAAAAGGAGTCATGCATCTCCAAGATTTGCGAGGAATTGATGATTCAGCAGTGGTTTGTAATTTCCATCAGCCATCTAAAGTATCTGAAATAGCCAAGTATGTCACTTATGCATCTGGTATACACTATACACCTCGAAAACTCATGCAAGCTGGTGAACGAATCTTTAATCTGAAACGAGTGATCTCCTGTAAAATGGGGATTACTCGAGAGGATGACAAGCTTCCAAAACATATGCTTAAGGTTATGAATTCTGGAAAAACTGAAGGAGTAAAATTAGATCTAGAAGACAATCTGAAAGCATACTACAAACACAGAGAATGGGATTGGAAAACAGGGCACCCAACAGAAGCGAAACTAAAAGAGTTAGGAATAATTGGCGAAGGAGAAGACGTCATAACAGATGTGAAACTAGAGGTAACAAAGGAAGAGAAACAAGAACTCAAGAAGCTCAAAGCAAAATATGTGCCAAAATTGAAAGAAAAAGCAATACAATGGGAAGAAGTTTTCCCATACTTAGACTTCATAATACTTATGGCTAGCAATGAAGTAGAATTCTACACGGAATTTGAAGTAGCAGATGAACGAATCCTATTTGCAGTCTCAGATTTACCGGAAGAAGAATGGTCCTGGATTCGTATAAAACATGGAGAATTCTCAGTTGGTAGAGGGATGATTAAGGATCCAACACTACGGTTAGACTTCAAAGACAAATCATTTCTCATGAGACTCCTAAACCAAGACGTTAACATAAGAAGAGCTGTTCTTACTGGAAGAATAAAAGTAAAACCACTAGGAAAAGCAAGAGTGATTGCTAACTTCTTCGGTCTCTATATGAATAAAATAGGCTTGAAACTAGAATTCTAAAATTTGAAATAAAGAAGAACATTACTAAGTTCTTCCTTTCTTCCTTTTTTCATCATTTATGATTTACCTTCGTAATTGATGCTCTATTTGTTCATTATCTTTGAATTTCTACTGATTCAGGTGATAATTAGAAGGGAATTTTTGCCATAAATCAATGAAATGTTTAATAGTGAAATATCTTATTTTAATCTGGGAGGTAGATATCCTTGATTAAAGAAGAAATCGTAAATAAAAAACATACTATGAAGAGAGGAACAAAAAAATTAGCTGTTCTAATCGGTGTTCTGATGCTTTTTTTCACAATTAGCGCTGGCCATATTTTGACTATTCCCAAAAGCTCTACTGCTGCACCCTACTCAAGTTCTTCAAGATTAACTCTCAAAGAAGAAATCATTGAGGAAGTATATCTAGAATACAATAATGTTGAGACTCTTGGGAACATGTTATTTACCATAGACTCAGAGATCCTGTTTGGATTTGAAAATCTATTACAATCGAATTGCAGTGTAATATTCTACCCACATGAGGCGTGTTTGGTACAATTAGACCCGGCAGCTGAAAATATCACACTTGCTCCAGGAGAAGGATTTGAGGAGACTTATACAATAATAGAAACTAATTATTCTACAGTAACCTATTTTTGTAAATGTGCTGTTTATCCTTCCAATGCTACTATTAAGTGGTAGTATGAAGTTATCTATGATGCAGGAGATCCTCCAGGAGTTGGATTCATTGGCATAGAATCTATAATAATCAGTGGCTCACTAATTCTAACGATGTTAACATTGGTCTTCATTTCTAAGAAGAAATCCAATAAAAAGGACTAATAGCTCCTTTTTGCTTTTTCTTTCTTTGATATAGTTTTTTTTTCCAAAAACTATTAATTTTGGTATGATAATTGTAGAAAATATTAGATTAGAGATTTCTAGATAAAAAAACAAAGTGGTTATTTTTATGATGAAGAGAAAAACAATAATGATACTGTTTACAGCAATGCTTCTAACTCAAGTGTTAGTTTTACAGCCGGCACTTAGTAAGTATGCTTTGAATGGAAATGATACTCTATCAATACAATCAGCTGAAAAACCAATCATTCCATCTTTAACTATTGATGCTCCCAGTGGTACAGAGAAAATTAAAGCAAATATCTTCAAGGATGGTGATTGTGAAATCACTAGTGGTGATGGTTCACCCAGAGGGTTCTATGGATGGGGATCTGGGTATAATACTGTAAATCATTCATAACAAGATGAAGTGCATTCAGGTAGTTATGGTGCTTATTATAGTTCTCGTGGAACATCTCAATTTTCTTCCTCTATACAGAGAAACAGATATTTATTATACATTCCAGAACGATCCTATTTTGATGAAAAAATAACTTTGGATTTCTGGTACAATGCAAAAGCAAATCCAGATATAACAAGTGGCGCAGAGATATATTTCTACATATATTTAACTACCAATCTTGGCAATCGTTACATCTACTATTATCTTTCTAGACAAAATGCACCACCAGGTAATTCGTCAACTTATGGAAGATACGATATACGAGGTCCATTGAATACTTGGACTAATGTTGTGAGAAACCTTACAGAAGATGTCGAACAAGTATTTGCTGGACTAGATTTAACACAATCGTATGTCAGGAATATCTATTTTTCAGTTTCTTCTCCTCAAAATCCGACGAGTGATACAATACTACTCTTCGATGATGTTATTGTCACAAATGATACTAGTTTCGATTATCTATCTGTGAATGGTGATTTCGAATATGGAGATTCTACTTATTGGGGTGATTACAATTCGAGTCCCGGATATGTTTCTGTAACTGAAGATGATTATACACAAGGCCAAAGAGCTATGAATATCACAAGTTATTCTCAATATAGTTATTCCAATTCATACGTTTATGCTGAAAATGATATCATGACTGGATGGAATAGCATGGCAAAGGGTTATCCAGTAGAACAACCTGGTGATTTATTTTTCAGTTTTGACTGGAAATATTCGGATACACCGGGTATAGGATCTCAAAGATCATATTTCTATTTATATTCACATAATGGATCATATGATGCTTCACTAATCTTCTTTCTTGGAGACGAAAACGATGTTATTCCTTATTCAAATAGTTCAGATCCAACTTATTCTAATTACTACTTCAAAGCTGATGGTTTTGGAATTCGAGATACATGGCATAGCTTCCAACTAGATCCTTATACTATGTTGTCAAGTCTCGGATTAAGTGATTTAACAGCTTACTATATTGGCTATTACACGGAATGTGAAGATGTAGAAGATGGTAAAGTGCAAGTTCTCGTTGATGATTTCCAAATGATAGGAATTCCAGCAGGAGATCCTTCCTTCGAAGTGGATTACTATTACGACCCATCTGACCCAATTCTCATGTGGAACACACCGAACGATCCTAACCATGCGAATCTTACAACAGATGCTCATACAGGGAATTATGCAGCAAATCTTACATCAAACAGTGGTTATACTAATTCTTATTGCTATAGAGAAACCTTCTTCCCAGTAAGTAACAATCAATACACTGATTTTTGGTGGCGACTAGATAAACTAGGACATAGGTAATCCTACTTCCGCAAAAATAAGATTAGAGTTAGATGATATCTACTTGATCTATTACGTCTTAGGGAACAATAGTCTATATTCAGTTTCAAATAGTTCTAACACTTGCTACTATTTCGTTGAAGGTCATAATCAAATTGGCGTTTGGCAAAATGTTTTTAGAAATCTTTCAAACGATGCTATCACTGCTTTTGGTCCTGAGAATTATAATGTAACACAAATATACTTTGATAATTATGCTTCAGGGAGTGATGAAGTAATAACTCTCTTTGACGATCTCCATTTTGTTAGAGATATAGAAGGACCAATAATTGGTGATTTGTTACAAACACCAGTTAATCCTGCATATGG
>DAOVPS010000066.1:0-14749 GCA_030629105.1 Candidatus Heimdallarchaeota archaeon | reverse complement strand
AAAACATTAGGCATGGTTCACAATTTGGTGTCTCTATTGTTACTGCTGTGATTTGTGCAATAATGGCTGCTGCTTATACTAAATATATGAAACGGTTCTCAATAGTTGGAAATATGGCGGTCTCTATTGGAGTATGGATGGGCTTCCTCTATGGGGATTTAGTCTTTGATTTTATGCCTGAAGTATTACCACAATGTATGGGAGCTGCAGCATTCTTTCTAAATTTTGGAAGAGAAGTATCGAAAGGTATAATGGATATAGAAGGTGATCGAGAAAACAAAGTAACAACAGTAGCAACTGCTTTAGGTTCAAAGTGGACTGCAATAATTGCTTCAGCAATTATTTTCTTAGCAATACCCGTATCAATAATCCCGATTTTTGTTGCAGGTGCGAGCTGGGTGTATTTGTTTTCAATAAATGTAATTCAAGCTTTGGTATTAGCTGTTTCCATCTGGTTACTAATTGATCACAAGCCTGCGACAATAAAGAAGATCAAATATGTGGTTCTTGTCACAATGCTTCTTGCACTAATAGCATTCTCATTAGAAGCATTTCTGGGCGGATATGTTGTTGACTCAATAATTCCGGTAGTATAAAAAGAAAAGAAGGGATAAGAGATGTACTACATCTCATTTGGGGGTTATGGGTTTTCAGCACCTTCAATTACAGGTGGTTTTGGTTTTAATTGGTTCTCAAGATTTGTTAATCTTTGACTAATAAAATCTAAAGCTCTCGAAAGCCTTCCAAAATCATCTTTATACCCACTAACATCTGCAGAAGGAGCGACTGGTACTTCTAAAAAGCCACCTTCAGTTGTAACTGCTTTGCCTTCAAGCTGAGAAACTTTACTCTCTAATGCTTCAATAGCAGTTAAAATTGATGGAACTCTATCATCCCCAGAAGTAGCTACATGAGATTCTTCTAAAGTATCTAAACGACTAGCAAGACTCGTAAACATTTCCTCGTCTCTTTTATCTCCTTGCTTGGAGAGCTCTGCTTCCAATCGTGCAACGCGATCGTTTTCTAAAGCGTCAAGTCTTTCAGTTATGCCATTAATCATTTCTTTCAATTCTTCACTAACGTTTTCTAGGGTATTTTCTAAAAGATCGATTTTCTGCTTCATTCCTTCAAGTTCAATTGTATCCACTAGATCTTCAGGAGCAGGAGTGGTTATGGGCAAACTACGCTCAGCTTCTGCAAAAAGCTGATCACAGACGTTTTTCAAGGGATATTTATCAATAACTAATCTTGAATTATTTAATAACTCATTAGCAGCTTTGACAATACTGCTCTTGGAGAATACTGGAACAATAGCTTCATTCTCAACTCCACCACGTAATAATAGAGCTAAGATCCATCTACCTCTATCTGCAGTTAGTTGTAAATGATACATCGTACCTGGTATTTGCACATCCACTTTATCGATATTTGGTTGTGACATGGTTAAGTCATTCCTTGCGAAATTCTAAATCATTTATTATTTTATCTCAGCTTTACTACTTTGGAAATGTATATAAGAATTATTAAGTGGGTAAAAAAATGAGAAAAGAGTGTAATCTAAACTGATTAGATTACAATTGCTCTACATAATTTTGTGCATTAGTTGCTGCTATACAACCATCACCAACTGCAGTAGCTATTTGTTTTATTCTACCACACACATCTCCAGCAGCATAAACACCAGGTATATTTGTCTCAAGTGTTTCGAGTTTAGTTACAATAAATCCTCGTTCATCGACTTCAATTCCGAGTTGATTAGCAAGAAGGGTATTCGGAACACTACCATACTCAATAAAGACAGCTTCAGTTTTAATATCTGATTCTTTTCCACCTTCTTTGTAAGTCACAGAGGTAACAAATTCCTCGCCAGCTATTTTTGTTACTCGAGAGCTATAATGGATTTCGAGGTTCTCTTTACCTTCTAATCGACTTTCATAGATAGCATCAGAGCCAAGCTCTTTCTTTGTGCATATCAAGTATACTTTCGATGATAGATTAGCCATATATAATGCTGATTTAGCAGCTCCGTTACCATAACCAATTACCACAGCTGGTTTTCCTTGATATAATGCCCCATCGCAAACACTACAGTAGGAAACCCCTTTCATGTAATATTCTTCTTCACCGGGAATGCGCATTTTTCTGTGTCGTGCTCCCATTGCTAAAATAATTGCTTTTGCTTTCAGAGTTTCATCATCATCTGTTTTGATAATGAAATCTTTGTCTTTTTTTACAATTTCAATTACGTTATCATAAATGACTTCTGCGCTATTTGCTTTTGTTTGATTCTCTATTGCTTCCATTAATTCTAACCCCTCAACTCCTTTTGCAAAACCTGTATAGTTTTCAATCAAACCTAGTTTAGCTACTTGGGATTCATATGGATTACCAATAACAATGGTTGAGAACCCGGCTCTAGCAGTATATATTGCTGCTGTTAATCCTGCCGGACCTGCTCCTACAATTGCAATCTGATATTCTTTAATTTCTGACATAATTTTGCATCCTTTCTTAATTTGAAGTGAATAAGTTTTATTGTCTAATTAGCAAAAGAATTTCTTTTTTTATATAATTATTGTTTTACTAATTAAAATTATAGAGTAATTTTAACCAATATTCTAAGGTTTAGAAGATGCCTTTTCATAGAAGATTTTTGTTATTTTTCCAATCCCTTTTGTTCTACCTTCTCTAAAGAGAATTTGTCTACCCTTTTTCAGAAATTCAGGATAATAGAGAAATCGAAATCTCACTTTTGCTTTATCGCCTGTGCGAATTACTTCTTTATTCATTTTCGTTATTTTTGCAGTTTGTCGAATAGTCCCACAATGAATAACTGCTTGATAATTCTTCTGAATTGTTGTAGAATGATATAAAACCAAAACTTCTGCTTCAAATTCCTTGGCTACTTTGATTTGTGCATCTTTTCCTAACAAAACCATTCCTTTTCTAAGAGCTGATCTTTGGATTCTTCTCAATGCAAAAGTAGCTGTTTGACCTGCAACTACACGTTTTACTTGTAATCTTTTGTTATGAATACTCTTTATTTTCACTTCCTGGAAGTTTCCAAACTCATCTGGTCCAAGCAATAACTCATCATCTATTGTGACAGTACCACTCATAAGCGTTCCAGCAACAACAGTGCCAACACCAGTGACTGAAAAAGTCTCATCGATTTGAAATTCAACTGGTTCCTCAAGAAATTCATCCCACATCTTATGAGCAGGTACTAAATTCAGGAATTTTCTCAGATTATCTAAGCTTTCACCAGTGACATTAGAAACTAAGAAAACAGGCGCAATACGTCCTGAAATTATGTTTTTTGCACTGACCACGACATCATCATCATTTCTGACAATGATTGGTATTTTGTTTGAACCAGGCATTTTGAGAAGTTTTCCTAAATTATCAAGAGTTTGTTTTAGAATATGATCAGGACAAATGTCAATTTTGGTAACCACTATGATTATAGGAACCTTCAAAGCTAGAGCAATACCAAGATGCTCTTTTGTCATGCCAACTATGCCCATATTTGCTCCTACAACAAGCAAGACATAGTCAGGTTTATGACCTGTTAATCCGAATAGCGTGGTTTTCAAATACTTCTCATGCCCACCAAGATCAATAAAAGTAATTACTTTAGAGCTGCCTTCAATAATCTTAGTCCAAGAGTGTTCATTCAGCGACTCATAATTAACTATTCGCCCTTTACTATCATACCCCAAAATTTGCTGACTAATGCTTGAAGTTCTGCCAGTTTCAATTTCATGCTTATGACGGAATACATTAACTCGAGCTAGGCCACGTCCATTATCTAATTTGCCTTGTGTTAAAACACCAACAAGTGTACTTTTTCCACTATCAACATTTCCCGCAACAGCTATTCTAATTTCTAGAAAATCCTCTTCAGCGAGTTTTCGCACTAAAACTTCTGCAACTGTCCCAATTTCCCCTTCACGTTCTCTAAGAATAGTAATGTCTGCGTTTAATTCCTGTGCCATCTTTGTTAATGTTTCAATTGAAAGTTTCAATTCTTTATCAGATAAGCCCTTAGGATAACCATTATCCTCAACACCAATTTCGTAAATTGCTTCTCCCAATCCTTCTTGTAATCTGAATTTCATCTGAGTAACTAAATGTTCAAACCTTGTAGCAGTAGGATCAATCAACTTAAGCTTATACTCGATGTTCCCTTCTTCGGATTCTTTATCCAGTTTTTCAGCTTTTTTATTCTTTTTTGAAGACATACTCTCAAACTCAAATCTAATACACTCTACTTGTTAATATTCAGAACGAATTTATAATATATTAACGCTGAGTAATATTTGCATAAAAAAAAAAGAAATATTCATTTAATCTTTAATGCTTATCTTGACATCTTGTTTTGTTAATTTTCTGACATTTCTTTGTATGTTTGCAGCTAAACTAGCAATTTCTTCATTCAACTCTTCGAGATTATCTTTTAGACTATTTATCCTTCGTCTTTGGATATCCTTATTCTTCTCAAGATTCTCTTGTTTTTCTTTAAATTCCATAATTTGGTTTTTTAGCCCTGATTCCTCTACCTTTACCTCAATATCCTTTCTTTTCTTAGAGTGTTGAAGAAGATCTGCATGTAATTCTTTGATAGACCCGTTCATAATTTCTTGTGACAAAGAGATTGTTTTGTTTCGCATTGCTGGTTTCAGTTTTAATTTCTCTTTTACAGCAGCTTCTCTTAGAATCTCTAATAAATCATTGAGATCCTTATGTCCTGCAGGCATGTCTTCAAATGCTTTTAGTGGGTTTTCTTTTAGTTGGGTTATAAGATCAATAAGAAATGGAGGAACCATTACTTTTCCATCTTGATGTCGAGAAGTTAGCTTTTTTAATGGCTTATCAAGGCTACTCAAATGTAGCTTTATTTTGTTAACAATAATGTGTAATTCATTGTTAATTACATCAAGTTCCTTAAGAATTGTACCGGTTTCTAAATCAGCTGTACTCTCATTTAAATCAGTTATTCGTTTCTCGAGTTTATTGAATTGATTTGATTCTGACTTGATTTCTTCCTTTAGTTTCTCTCGCTCTTTTACTTTTTCAAGAAGTGATGAAATATTGTCAGAAGTACTATCTACATCTTTAAGAAGAACAGTTCTGTCTTCCAAAAATTCTTTAAAATCCTGATAATTTTTCTGAATGCGTGTTAAAGCTCTATTCAAGACAAAAATTCGTGTTTTATATTTCTTCTTAAGATTTGGTATGAATCGTTGACCAAGTTTCAAAACTCTTTGTAGGAATTTTTCTAAGTCCTTTAAAAAATCCTCAGCAGTTTTATAAGTGATAGTTTTAGGGAATTCAAATCCCTCAACCATTTCAGTCATTTTTTCATAGATATTCTGCGAAGACCTAGTTTCCGAATCAATAGTATCACTCATTTCGAAATCTTGAGCTGCAACTTTAAGCTCCTTGAAATTTTCTGCGATATAATCCATTCTTTTTTTGATTTCTGAGCGAACTTTTTTTACTCTATTTTCTGATTCGTTCTCAAACCACGCCTTCATTTTGCTAAGTGAAATCACTTTAAACATCCCATAAGTATAGATTAAATATTAGTAGCTTTAACAAAATTTCTGTATATTTTCGTTCTTTCCTAGGTTTTATTTATCTTTCTTAACATCTTAACTTTGTTCATGGTTAAATAGATTAACTCTATTTTTAAATATTCCAAAACGTTTCAAAACAAAATGAAGCTATGAGGAAAACTATATAAAGAATATTTTCAGTGCTTTCTAAGCTAGCATTACATTTAATTATTAGAAATGATTATAGTATTTTGGTACAAACAACGTTATTGAGATGATTAATGGTGCCTTCAAAGCAAGTTGATAAAACAAATCTAAAAGAATCAGTGGTAGCAATAAAGAAGAAATTTGGAATTATCGGTAGAACTGAAGAGTTAATGAAAGCTCTAGCTGCTAAGGCTGCAGGAAGACATATTCTTTTAGAAGGACCGGTTGGAGTAGGAAAAACAGAAATTGCTCACGCATTAGCTGCATATTTAAACACTGAGTTTGTCAGATTTGATGGAGATGAGCGATATCATCCAGACAAATTAGTTGGTCACTTTGATCCTCCGGTAGTTTTAGAAAAAGGCTATTCCTTTGATTCCTTTGTTTCAGGTCCTTTGATACGCGCAATGAAAGAAGGGGCAATTCTTTTTGCTAATGAAATTAATCGTTGTCCTGAATCCACTCAAAATGTTTTGCTGTCTGCAATGGATGAAGGGCATATTGTTATTCCAAAATTAGGAGAAGTTAATGCAAAACCTGGTTTCTTTATAATTGCAACACAGAATCCGGTTGAGTTCATAGCAACTACCCCGCTAGGAGAAGCTATCAAAGATCGATTTGTTTGGATACGACTAGATTATCAATCAGAAGCTGATGAAAAACAAATCGTGGCTGCAAAGGTTAAAGATGCTCCCGAAGAAATTACAGATTATTCTGTTCTAATTGTTCGAGAAACAAGACTTTCAACTGACCTCAGAAGAGGTGCAAGTATAAGAGGAGCTATTGACTTGGCTGCGATTATAAATGAATTTGAAGAACGTTCCATTACTACTTGGATAGACATCAGCATTATGGCTTTAGCAACTAAGATAGAATTGGAAGACGGGATAGAAGATAAAATAGAAACCATAATAGAAAAAATTGTAAGGAAGGTTATTGGGAAGTTTTTTCGGTCCCAGTGAAGTAGAAATGCCTCGATCTTCTGGACATACGCCACCTCAAATAGGACGAATGACTCCGGAAAAATTGGTTCAAGCTGAGATTGTTTCTGGTACTAGAACTTCGAAAGATTTTAACCAGATGACTCAAAACATGAAATATCCTACTTTGAAGAAGATGTCTGAGTTAGCAATTGAATATGATAATATTCCCGCATTAAGAGGAATAGCGAAGAGTAACCAGTATGCTGTTGCTGAAGCTATGCAATCAAAAGAGGGTGTGAGGATGATTGAACGCCGAGCTGCAAGAGGAGAAGGTAGTGCTCCGGAACTGTTCTTTATGTTGAGAAGTACTTTTGATCCTCAATACAAGAAAATCTACAGACGATTAGCAAGAATTTCAGTTCTCAAATCATCCTATAGAGTTGTAGGTAGAGGATTGAAAGGAGAAATACGAGTAAGATCAGAATATGAACCAGGAATGAGCGATTTTGATATGGATTTGCTTATCGAAAAATATCTCCTAAATCGCTACATACAGTATTCTGATATTGTCGCAATAGAAAGAAGAAGTAGAGAAAATATCGGAGTTTTAATGTTTGATACTTCAGGATCACTTTATGGTGAAAAATTCAGAAATGCTGCCATGGCTGTTGCCATTTTGGCTTACCATTTAGCAAAAGAAAAATATGCTGTTATTCTATTTAATACGAAAGCAACTGTCATAAAACATATGGATGAAAAGGTGAAAATCGACACTTTGATTGATAGGGTACTTGAAAGTGAATCTGCAGGTTATACGAATATTTCTGCTGCATTGAAAAGTGGTTTACAGGAATTGAATAAAGAAAAGAGAACTGAGAAATTTGGAGTATTAATTAGTGATGGATGCTTTAATAGAGGGGAAGATCCACGACCATATGCGAAAAACTACTTCAATTTGCATGTTCTAAGTTTGCCAACAGAGAAAATTTGGGGAGAAGCTGTTTGTAGAGATTTGGCCCGGTTAGGTAAAGGACGATATATGGCTGTCAAAAGTGTGAACCAAATACCTAGGATTTTAATGAGGCTATTACGTAAGAAAAGCTAATCTCAAAATATTTTCTACAAATAAAAATACTGGAAAACAAGAAATTAACTAATAATGTATCAAAGATTAAACATTTTAGAGAAATCTTCTTCCTTATCTTCTTCTTTTGGTTTCTTTTTGCGAGCGTAAGCTGCAATCAATTCTGGGTGACTTTCTTGAACATGTGCACGCCAATCCTTGATCATTCGTCCACAATACCCGCAAATACTTAATGTTTCTTTTGCTTCTCTCCTTTGTAAATATTCAGCATATTTAGGATGCTTTCTATTCATATGTTCCTCAACATCGTCTACTAAGCACTGACAGATTTTGCAGAACTTAAGACCCTGACGTTTGTTTTGTATAATGGATGATTTTGCACACAAATTGAAATCCTCGGCAGATATTTTGAATTAGTTAAAGACCTCTGAGAGAAGTAAAACTACTACAACTCAGTATACAGATTTTATTCTGCTGTTATGTCTTAAAAACCTTACTCATGTGTTACTTATCTGAACTAGGGGTTGAAACTTTGTACTATTTTTCGATGAAAAATTGACATTATGTCAAGAAAATTCGAAGCGTAATATCTAATTATTACCTTTTTTCATCAAATTTTGTCATTAATTCAAACTTTTTTTTGAAATTTTTTCTCTTATTTTTGTCAGTATCAACACTTCGCTTAATTTATAAGCAAACAATCTATTTCTTTTAATAATTATTTTAGTATTTCTTTTCACACCACTATAAAATTCCAAAATAAGCATTTAACAAGTAGAGGGAAAAAATTAAATTAAGAGCAAAGTGATTTTAGATTGTTTATGTAGGAGAAAACAGAAACAAATGACTATAAGAATAGCCTGGGGAATTACAGGCGCTGGATGTTGGTTATTAGAAAGCTTTGAGATATTGGGACGGTTTCTGAAGGACTCAAATGTAAAAGTAGACCTTTTTTTCAGTGGTGCTGGAAGAGAAGTAGCACAAAATTATGGAGTATTTGAATCTCCAGTACCTTTGAAAACTCCATTTATTGATAAGGTAAGAGAAATTCCTAATTTCAATCAGGATATATTTCGCAATGGTTTTAGAGAGAAATATAACTGGTTGGGAATCCATGAATCTCGAGATATTGAAAACTTCTTACATGATATTAGAACTGAAGAATCAGAAGAGGAATTTGATTACGAAGAAGTTCTAAATGATGTAATTTTCGAGATTGATGAAGGATCAAGCTTTCCTTCAGGTGCAAGTGCTACTAATAATCGATATGATTTTATTGTGATAAGTCCTGCAACTGGAAATACAGTGGCAAAAGTTGCTAATGGAATAGCTGATAACTTGATTACGAATTTAGCCATTATGGGAAATAAAAGCGAAAACACAAAAGTAATTTTTGTTCCAACCGATTTCAAACAAGGAGAAGTTAAAAGTTATCTGCCAATTATGCTTCATCAAGATACTTGTAAAAAATGTCAAGAATGTTCTGCCTTATGGGCTTGTAAGCCTGGGGCTATAAGGAGAAAAAGAGGTAAAATTAGAATAAACCGGTTGAAATGTATTGGGTGTTTAGATTGTGTCAAGTTTTGCAGACATGGTGTTATAACATTTTTAGAAGACACGAAAGTAATAGTTAGAAACAGAGAAGCAATAGCAGCAGATCTACTTAGTAAGCAGGATGGCTTCATTGTTTTGGAATCGCCAGAGAAAGCATATGATTACTTAATAAAAGAAATGAAGAAGTAATGTTGAAATTAGCTTTTATTTAGTAATCTCTTAAAAATGACATTTACTTATTTATGATAGAGGTATTTTCTTTGAAAAAAAATCCAAAGGATACTACACCACCAAAAATCCTAATTTTAACTGGTAGAGCAGCTGAACCTATTGTTAGGAAATATCTTCCAGAAAATGTGGATATATTAGTGCTTCCAGTTGATGTTGCAGCATTTATCTCAAACAAGATGATTCTAGGAAATTTGGATAGAAAAACAGCCCAAAACTATGACCTTATAATGACTCCAGGTTTAGTTCAAGATGATTTAACACCATTGGAAGATAAACTTGGTATTCCAATTGTAAAAGGTCCTCGATATGCTAGTGATATCAAAATGGCTATTATTGATGCTGATCCCTTTTCTTTATCACCTGTAGTAGCAGCCGATAAGTATCTCAAAAAACAAAAAGCTATTCTATCTCGAGATATTCTTGAACAAGGTTTCAAAGCTCCTCTAAAGAAAAATGAGTATGATCTGGGTTTTAAGAAGAAATTACCTGTTGGTTTGGATAGACCCCCCATTGTAATGGCTGAAATCGTTGATGCTCCAAAACTTTCAATGGAGCAAATAAATGAGAGAGCTCTTTATTATCTACGCAATGGTGCTGACATTTTGGATATTGGTGCGATTGCAAATAAACCTGAACCTGAAGAAATTTCTAAAATTATTAAGAAGTTAAAAACGCTACAAGAACAATACGAATTCGCAATTAGTGTTGATACTTTAAATGTAGATGAAATACTGGCAGCAATAAAATCTGGGGTAGAACTCATTTTAAGTATTGATCATGGAAATGTTGATAATTTAATCAATAAAATACCTAAAGATGTGGGAGTTGTTTTTGTTCCAACAAATGTTGAAAAAGGTCTTTTACCAAAAACCACTCCCGAGCGAGTTAATTCATTAATACAACTAAGAGACAAATTAAAAGAAGCAGATTTGACAAAAATAGCTGCTGATCCAATAATTGAAATGCCAATTTATCCTGGTTTTACCAACTCACTTTCATATTATATTGATTATAGGAAAGTTGATCCACAAACACCAATGATGACTTGTGTAGGTAATGTAACAGAGTTTATTGCAGCAGATCCAATTGGAATCAATGCGTTGTTTAGTTGTATTTCAGTTGAACTAGGGATTCAGCTATTATTAGTAACAGATGTTAGTGTAAAATGTCGTGGTGGAATAAAAGAAGTAGTAGAATCCAGAGATTTAACATACGTAGCAAAACGAAAAAATGCTCCGCCAAAGGGACATGGGATAGAAATTTTAATGGCGAAAAGTCGAACAGCTAATGACTTAGAAATTATTGGATTTAAAAATATAGAATCATTAGAAATCCCATCGAAAGAAGATAATCAACTTTATAGTTTAGATTATGAGCCAGATCCAAAAGGAAGTTTCACAATCTGGATTGATTATCATAAACAAAAAATCTATGTTGCTCATCTTGAAATTGGAACAAACAAATCAGATTTGCTATTGATCTCGAGTAAAGCAAGACCTATTTATGAAGAAATTCTTAATAGAAATCTCCTAACAAAAATTGATCATGCTTTCTATATGGGAAGAGAATTAGAACGAGCTGAAATTTGTTTGTATTTAGGAAAAACATACATTCAAAATAAGCAAACCTTCAGTTTCGAAAGACTAGTTTAAAGTAAATGTAAAAGCCTATTTTTACACCAGGTATTTTTTTGATTAGTAATAGGAAATAAAGTTTTAAAAGAGAACATATATTCACAATATGAATAAGTTCTTATTACCAAAACTGAAAAAGAACATCGGTTAACGAACAAAAAAATTTTAGAACTGAAAGAGGTTGACCAAATGAAACTTGATGAGAATGCCAAATATACGAAAACTCATGAGTGGGCAAGAAAAGAAGATGATGTTATAGTTATTGGAATTTCTGATTTTGCTCAAGGTTTGCTAAGAGATATTGTTTATGTTGAGTTGCCTACTGAAGGTACTACTTTCCAAAAAGGAGATAAAACTGCTGATATTGAATCCGTTAAAGCCGTTGAAGAACTAAAGACACCAGTCGCAGGGGAAATCGTAGCTGTGAATAGTGTTCTCGAAGATTCTGCAGAATCTATAAACGAAGATCCCTTCGGCGAAGGATGGTTCATAAAAATAAAGCCAAGTAATCCAGCAGAATTAGATGAATTAATGTCTCCAGAAGAATACAAAAAGTATGTGGAAACTATCGATCATTAAATTAACTGGAGTACTGATCTTTTCTTGAATACAGAAAATGAAGGATCAGCAAACGACATTCAGAAGGAAATGGAGAAATTCCTTGGAATAGAAAGTGTAGATGAATTATTCAAGGATATCCCAGATTCTGTTCGTTTAAAAAATCCTCTCAAACTTCTTGGACCAATGTCCGAAAGAGATTTGTCACTATTTATAGATAAAATTCTTTCTTTGAATAAACCAGTAGTTTCTTTTCTGGGTGGTGGAGCACAAAACCACTATATCCCGGCAATAGTACAAGAAGTTATCACAAAACCAGAATTACTCAATGCTTATACACCATATCAACCTGAAGTAGCGCAAGGCATGTTACAAGGAATGTTTGAATTCCAAAGTTTAATCAGTGAATTAACTGGTCTAAATGTAACTAATTCTTCAATGTATGATTGGGCTACAGCTATTGGAGAAGCTCTTTTGATGTCAGTCAGAATCATGAAGAAACGACAAAAGGTTTTGATTTCAAAAAGCATTCATCCTGATAGACTATCAGTTATAAAGAATTATCTAGCAGGACCACAGATTGAGTATGAAATGGTGAATTTCGATTCAGAAACAGGGGAAGTCGATTTAGCTGATCTTAAAAAGAAATTAACTGAAGATATTGCTGCGTTCTATTTTGAAAATCCAAACAGCTTTGGTGTAATTGAAAGTAAAGCAGAAGAAATCTGCGCTCAGATACATGAAGTAGAAGCAAAAGCAGTTGTTGGTGTAGATCCTATTTCATTAGGAATAATGAAACCACCAGGGAAATATGGTGCGGATATCGCGGTTGGTGAAGGACAAGGTTTAGGTACTCCCATCAGTTTTGGTGGACCTCACTTTGGATTTTTCTCTACAAATTATAATCCTAGAACAATACGACAAATGCCTGGAAGACTCGTTGGGTTAACAAAAACCAAAGATGGAAAACAGAGAGCATATGTCTTAACACTATCAACACGCGAACAACATATACGAAGAGAACGGGCAACCAGTAATATTTGTACGAATCAAGCTATCCTAGCATTTGGTGCTGGAGTGTATTTATCGTTATTAGGTCCTGATGGTTTAAAGAAAACAGCAGAATATTGTATTTCGGCTGCAAATTACCTTGCCAATAAGATAAATGAGCTCGAACATTTTGACGCTCCAATATTTACAGGTGCGCATTACAATGAATTCATTGTTCGAGTTAAGAAAGGAACAATGGCGAAACTAGAAACAAAACTCATTGAACAGGGTTTTGTTGGAGGATACACACTAGAAAAATGTCATCCTGAATTTGGTGAAACAGCAATTTTCTGCGTCACTGAAATGCATACAATGGATGAATTGAGTGAACTCTTAGAAGTGCTAAGTGTGTACGATAAAGAATTAGGAGGAAAATAAAATGCCCGAAGAAAAAACAACTACACTTGCATTTTATCGAGAACCTCTGGTTTTTGAACTAGAAGAAACAAAATATGAGAGATATTCTCCTCCTAGCATTCCTAAAGAAATCAAGAAATCAGTGAAAAAACCACTTGCTTTAATTCCTAAGGAAATGCAAAGAACCGATCCTCCTAACTTGCCTAAATTAGCAGAATTCCAATTAGCTAGACATTACTTGCATTTAGCACAAATGAATTTCACTGTGGATAGCGGTTTTTATCCACTTGGGAGTTGTACTATGAAATACAATCCAAAAATCAATGATTTCATTTCCACTGACAAACGAGTAGCTATGGCACATCCATTCCAACCTGCAAGAACTGTTCAAGGTAATATTAGAATACTATACGAAACCGAACAAATGCTAAATGAATTAGCAGGTATGACAAGGACAACATTACAACCATCTGCTGGAGCCCATGGGGAATTAACAGGGATAATGGTAATTCGTGCTTATCACATCGATAAAGGAGAAGGAGAAACAAGAACAGAAGTTATCGTCCCAGATAGTGCTCACGGAACAAATCCTGCAACAGTAGCAATGGCAGGATACAAAGCAGTAATAATCCAATCAAAGGAAAACGGTTTAGTAGATCTCGAAGCTCTGAAAGCAGCGGTTAGTGAAAAAACTGCAGCACTTATGCTTACAAATCCAAATACCTTAGGATTATTCGAAGAAGAAATTATTGAAATTGCAAAAATAGTCCATGATGTTGGGGGATTGCTGTATTATGATGGAGCTAACTTCAACGCAATAATGGGTATTTGCCGACCTGGTGATATGGGATTTGATGCAATTCATTTCAACCTACACAAAACCTTTGGAACCCCTCACGGAGGAGGTGGACCTGGTTCTGGCCCAGTAGGTGTTGTTGAGAAACTTGTTCCTTATCTACCGAAACCATTACCTGAGCTTAACAAAAAGACTGGTAAATATTATCTAAATTTTGACATACCTAAGTCGATTGGAAAAATCAAAGGTTTCTGGGGTAATTATAGTGTAATTGTCAGGGCTTATGCCTATATGTTGGCATTAGGAGCAGAAGGACTGAAACGAGTATCAGAACAAGCTGTTTTGAATGCAAATTATCTCAAGAAAAAGCTCTTAGATTTGGGTGGTTGGGAATTACCCTTCGCACCTGAAATCCCGCGAAAACACGAATTCGTTTTAGACGGGGAAGAACTCAAGAAAGAAACTGGTGTATCCACACTAGATGTTGCTAAAAGACTTCTAGATCTTGGTTTTCACGCACCGACTATCTATTTCCCACTAACAGTTCATGAAGCACTTATGGTTGAACCAACGGAAACAGAAACAAAACAAACTTTAGATGACTTCACAGATGCAATGAAACAAATTTTAAAAGAAAGCAAAGAAAATCCTGAAATCGTTCTTAGTGCTCCACAAAACACTCCCGTTGGTCGGATTGATGAAGTTTTAGCCGCGAAAGAACCAATTCTTACTTGGCGAATGTTGAAACAGAAAGATGAAGAGAAGTAGTTCACTTCTCATTCCTTTATTTTTTT
>DAOVPS010000152.1:0-8128 GCA_030629105.1 Candidatus Heimdallarchaeota archaeon | reverse complement strand
TAATTGAACAGCTTTTCTGAGACCAAGGTCATCTGGTGCAAATACATCTTCCCGAGCAAGTGTAAACATCAAAAACATTTGAGCAGTCCAAGGACCAATACCTTTAGCTTTGATGAGGTCTGCAATTATATCCTCATCAGTCATTTGTTCAAAACTATCTGGTTTAATTGTACCATCGAGGAATTTTTCTGAAAGACTGTAAAAGTAACCCCGTTTTTGTCTTGAGATCCCAGCAGATAATAACTCATCTTCTGTTAATTTCAGTAAGAACTCAGGTGTTACTTTTTCCTTGGGAAATAGTGTTTTGAATCTTTGAAAAATTGTTGCTGCAGCTTTCCCTGTGATTTGTTGATAAATCATTTGTTCTACTAGAGACTCAAAGTAATTGGGGTTTTTAGTTAGTGTAACTTCACCAACTTTTTCTATAATAGACTTCATTACTTTGTCTTTCTTGAGAAATTGAATTGCTTGATTCATTTGTAGAAATATCATTTGTTATAAATAAAAAAATTGTGAAAAAAATGGAAAGGGAAGCATAATTGCTTCCTTAATTTTTCCTTTTCCTGTAGACGGCTAGACTAATACCAGTTAATCCCAAAATAAAGAGTGCAATAATAGAAAAGAATGGAAATCCAGACACAGCTGTGTAATAAGGATCATAATTAATTATTGCTTCTTCCGCATAATGTAATTGAAAGTCCCCATCTCGAATAACTCTAACTGCCCAAAGATAATATTCCCCGCGACCGAGTTCTAGTGCACTAGCTGGAGAAATCATCCCTAATTTACTCCAGTTTGTATCGAAAACAATGATTTTGAGAATTAATGCTGAATAGTGTCTTACAATTACTGAAAGGTTGCCTTCTTCTGGTTCTGTTAAAGTTACTTTCAGTAAAATATCATTACTATATTCATGCAAATACCATGTGGTATGCTCAAAGTTTTCTTGAAAACAGATTCTAGCATAATTCCATCTTACCTTTATTATTGAGCTAGTTATGTTTCCATGAAATACAACGGAGAGTAGGTTTAGTGTATCTACAGCAGTCACTTTGTAAATTGTGGTATTATCTTCATTTAATTGAAGTTCGTAAGTAAAATCTACGTAATTATCAAAGCTAATCTCTATGTCCTCAGATGTCTCTATCCATAAAAAGCCCATCTGTATACTATCTATATCAAAGTAAATTCGCCGTGTTGAGTTATTTTCTAGAAAACCAAACTCTATTGTTTCACCGAAAACCTTAGGAATGGTTGTCATTGTTAAATTATAGATCTCAGTTTTCCCCAAGTTTCCGCAAGTATCAGTAGCTAGTACATAAAACGAGAATTTTTGATCTCGTATTAGACTTGAGAATGTCTCAACATAAGTATCATCAATTTTAGTCGTTAGTATTTCCAAATTCCATAATGGATCAGGATTAGTTGTAAGATCAGCTTCAGTCCAGACAATTTGTGTCATTAGTATCTCTGAGAGATCTTTTGGTGTTGCACTAATTTCTAAGGAATAAGTGCCATCTAGTTCTTCTATAATTAAAGTGGAAACGCTTATTGATGGAGGGGCTAAATCAACTACAAGATAGATTGAATCTTGAGTAGAGTGCTCTATGGCTCCTCCTGAATCGTTTTCTGTCCAAGTTATAGTAGCTTGTAAATCGGCAAAAAATTCTCGAGTTAATGATAATGTCATGTCTTCAATTATATCTGGCAAATTTATCGGATCAGGACCACTATTGAGTTCTCGCAAGTCAACCATTTCACCACCAGTTCCTTCCGCTATTTCTGTGAATTGATCTTTAACATTACCATCCGCTTCTTCTGTTAAAACGGAATTAATTTGTACTCCCATGGTATTTAATGTTGAAACAATTGAATCCAATGAACCGGCATTGACATAAATTCCAGAATCACAGTCTTCATCACCAACTATTATGATTAATTTTGAAGCAGATTCTCGCCAATCCCAAGTACTTGCTAAATAAAGAGCATCCCCCCATGGTTCAATGCTACCACTAGCAGTTAATTCATTTATGAAATTATTAATGACATGAAAATTATCTGTGAATTCAATATAATTTCCAGGGTCTAGAGTAGGATTTTGATCATATTTGGACCAACCATAAACTATCATTCCAATCCTAAGTGAACTAATTGATTGAGTAAGACGATCGGTTAAAGCTAAAAACTCAGACTTTACTTGAGCTATTTCGTTACCCATTGACCCACTCGAATCAAAACAAAGACATAAATCAATTACAGCTGGAGGGTTTGCTGAATTCAATGGTGTTTCATTTAATGAAACTTCGATATTAAAACTAGTAGTTGCCCCAGGATTCAAAAGAGATAATTCTTGATGAGTATTATAAGTTGAAGAAAACTCGGCAAATTCACCATCTAAACTAAAATCTACTGCAATATCACTTGCGGAATTAATCCCATTATTGCTCATAAAAAGAGTACCTAGTACTCCACCATTTACACCAATAGTAGTTTTATTTGTAGTAAGTGATACGTTAAAATCATCAAAACTATCAGTGGAAAAGTCAACCTCAGAATAATTGTCAGCAACTTCGCTATCAACGAAATTTAGACAAAAACTAGAAAAAAATAAAACGATTATCAAAACGGTAATCAAATCTTTTTTTTGCATTTTTCTTTTCATCCACCCAACTTAATGGTTTTGCTGTCCATACCGCTTAGGTACAAACAACAAATATACTATAGAGAAGAAATTACTTAAGCAAAGTCGAACAAAAGTTTGGAAACAGTTTTGCAACAATTTAGAGAGAGTTTTGATGAGAAATAACAGAAAATCTGAAAGAAGTAAAAAATTAATAAGAAAAATAAAGAAAAAGGGAGAAAGAATGTATTTTATTACATTGGTTCAAAATCTTCTTTACCTGCTCCGCAAATGGGACAAACCCAATCGGCTGGCAAGTCTTCAAAAGCAGTTCCTGGTGGGATGTTAGCATCAGGGTCGCCTTTTTCTGGATCATACTCATATCCGCAAACAGTACATTCGTATTTTTTCATTCTAACTGTTTCTCCTATCAATTATTCCTACTTGTTTTCGGAATAATTTTGTTGATTTGACCTTCTAAAACCATCTATAAAAAAGTAGTGCTTTATCAGTTAATGATTTGCTATTTTATACGCCCCTTTTTCCTCGTGGTTTTTCGTCGGTTATTTATAGCTTTTAATATAAAATTTCGGAGTGTTTTATTGAGTAAGTCTAAATTTGATGAAATACTGGAGTTAATGAACTTGAAGATCTGTATGATCACCGACACCTACCATCCTAGTTTCGATGGCATTGTTCGTTACTTGGACTACTTGATTCCAGAACTCATCAAAAAGGGTCATGAAGTTACTCTTGTTTGCCCTCACTTTCGTGGTGAGAAACACAGTTCCTCTCCTCAACCTGGTTTTACTATCATTCGTACTTGGACTACTCGATTCAAAATCAATGTCTATCATTTTGCTATGCCTGATTGGCGTTTAGTCCGCGCCATTCGAAAGTCAGATATTGTCATTCTCCACTCCTTAATGCCTTTAGGAACTTTTGGTGGACTGCTTGCTAAAGTTTTTCGCAAAAAGGTTGGGCTATTTTGTCATCATGACGAAAGAGTAATTCTTCAAGACATTATACATCTTCCTAAGTTTCTTGTTCGCTTTCTCTTCTGGTTGATAAGAAAATACTACACGAAAATTGTGAATGTTTTCTTCTGTGCTACGGAACGTTTTCGTCGTAAGCTTGTTTGGTTTGATGCCCCTGAAGATAGGATCTTTCGAGCCCCCTTTGCTATTGATAAGAAATCTTTTCATCCCAAACCGGAAACTAATCTACGAAAACGACACGAACTCCCAAAGAACGCTGTTATTTGTAGTTACCTGGGTCGTTTATCTGTAGAGAAGAATGTAGATAATATTATCAGAGCAATGGATGACGCCATGGATGAAATACCCAACCTATTTAGCATGATTGTTGGAGGAGGACCTGATAAGGAGAAAATCCTCAACCAGCGACGTAGAAACGAAGAGAGATTCATCTTCACTGGTTTTATTCCTGAAGAGGAGCTTCAAAGCCACTATGCAACTAGTGATATATTTGTAACCCCAACACTTAATGAAAGCAGTTGCTTCACAGTTTTTGAAGCAATGACTTGTCGAGTTCCAATCATTACTTCTGAGAAAGACCATGATCCAGATATTGTCCACAAGGATAACGCTTTACTCATCTCTGATGTTCTTGATCATAATGAAATTAAAGAAAACATACTTCTCCTAGCTAAAAATGAGGTTCTTCGTCAATCAATTGCTGTTAAAGGTCAAGAGCTTGTAAATAACAGGACTTGGGGATTCCATGCTGACGTCTTCCTTGGAGGAATCAAAGAAACTATGGATGAACCAACTCGAAAGGCCAGAAAGATTTGGCGGAGATCAAAAGAATCAATCGGTTTCTAAAGACAGAATTTATTTTTCATTACTAATATTTGATATTTAGAGGAAATTATTTAAGATTCAAGTATTCCAGCATGAAGTAACTGGAATTAAGATGTAATTGCGGGGTGTTAACGGAATATGAAAATATGTTTTGTCTGTGATTCTTACAAACCGGTTTACGATGGTGTTGTTCGATATTTCGATTACGTCATCCCAGCGATTGTGAAAGCAGGTCATGAAGTTACATTAGTTTGTCCAAAGATTCCAGGAACCGATGATTATGAGTACCCTTTCGAAGGATTTACTGTCGTACGATGTTTTAATCCTGGTTTTCATACTCAAGGTTATTGGTTTGCACTTCCAGATAAGCGAATGTTTAAAGCTATGAAGGAATCAGATTTCGTATTCATTCACTCTGCTGCAACTCTCGGTGTAATGGGAGGTATGTTGGCGAAAGCTATGAACAAGAAAACAGGAATGTTTGTCCATCAAGATGAACGAGTTATTTTTGATAATGTTTTACATATCAGTGGTTTCATGTATAATTTTACCATCACATTATATTCTCAACTCTTCTATGGATTATTAATTGATACTTTCTATCATGCAACTGAGAGATTTAAAGGAAAACTCTTGGATTTTGGTATTTCTGAAAACAGGATTTTTCACACACCATTTGCTATTGATGATTCTCGATTTCATCCAGGGAATCCGAAATTTGACATCCGGAAACGACATGGAATACCTGAAGATGCAATAGTAGCAATTTATGTTGGTCGTTTGGCTCTAGAGAAAAATGTAGCGAATCTCATTGAAGGATTGGATAGTGCGATGGATGAGAATGCTAATCTTTACTCATTATTCGTCGGTAAAGGTCCTGATTGGGATCATTACTCAGCGTTCCCTTATCGAAACAAAGAGAGAATGATCTTTACTGGTTTTGTCCCTGATGAGGAATTACAGAGTCATTATGTCGCTGCTGATTTCTTTACCTCACCATCACTAAACGAATCTTCTTGTTTCACAGTTTTTGAAGCAATGTCTTGCCAAATACCTGTTATTACCTCTGCGTATCGTCATGATCCTGATGTCAATCATAAAGAAAATGCTCTTCTGGTTGTTGATATCAAAAATCAAGAAGAAATTAAAGAGAACATTCTATTGTTAGCTCGAGATGAAAAATTACGAAAGAAAATTGGAAAAGCAGGTAAGAAACTAGTAGATAGTCGAAATTGGGATAACCATGTTCAACGGTTTTTGAAAGGTGTGAGTTACACTCTTAATGAAAAACCAAGAAATAGAATAAGAGACATTTTGAAACCAAAATATCCATATCTGAAAGATAAGAAAAAGAAAAGATAAGAGCATACTTTCACTCTGTGATTAAATAACTTGGTTTACCAAGTAAAAGCTTATACAAATATGACAATCTATCTTTGTTTTCGGAAAATCTTTTGATGAGATCCTCTTTACACACAATCTCTATTGCATTCAGTTTTAAATTCAAATGGGATGGTAAGGCTATTGTTTTTTCTTTAATTGCTGTTCGAATCAAGTCTTTTACATAGCAAGGTTTTTTCGAAAGCAATACTTTCCATCTTTTTTCGATTATTGCCGGTCCAAAAACAACTTCTTCTTGTCTAGAATATTTATTGAGAAACTCCCATTGAGCATCATTGTTAACGGGTGGGCCATCGTTCCATTGCAAATATGGCGTGTGTTGTTTTTGAGTGAGAATTAAGGTGATAATCTCATTATAATTCACGATAGAATCGACTTTAATTGGTTCCATAAGATTTTTCACCAGATATTTGAAGAGGCTTTTTTCGAATCTCCTTAATTGTCCCCACAGAATGTCATCAGCTAATTTTGGTTCTTTATGAAAAATCGCACAAACATTTAATGTGGAATCTTTCATAAACTGGAGTTTTTGTTTTGTAATTTCTATTTGCTTCGGAAAGAAGAAATCTTTAGAGGGATTTTTCAGATAATTTTGAGCAGCTGCTATAAAACTAGATAGGGTTTGCTCCTTAACTGCAGAAGCAACGTTTCGATTCTCATCTGTTGGATCAATTATAATAAAGGCATCATCTTTGAATTTCTTAGTATCAATGACAAAATCCTTTTGAAAAGCAAGTTCAGCGTCTATTAATTGATTAGCATTTTTTAATACATTGAGAAATTTTCCGTCATTATGAATAATCAGTAATTCTACAAGATAACCTGAGAAACCATGGACCTTTATCTCAGCCCCATATGTTTCTGTCCCTTTCATGAACTGCTTTAAGAGACGAACCTCATCATTAGAAGCTACAGACAGGTTTTGCTTTATGAATTGTTTGTGTCTCGGAGAACGATCTACAGCACTTCTAAGTTCTCTGCCAGGTTCGAATTCATAGCTGGGGAGAATCTCTATTACTATACCATCTGTGACAGCATACAAATAGGGATGCTTAGAGTGTTTTTTTATCCAATCCAGCTTTATTCCTTTCTTTATTTCATTCAATAAATCTTCTGGAGACAAGGCACTATCATAAGGCAAGATAACAAAGATATCTATATCCATGTGTCCCGAAATCCAAGTATCTCGAGATAAGGAACCTATGAGTTCAATTTTTGCTTGTATGTTTGCATCTTGAAGTGTTTTCTCAATCTTTGATGATAACTCAGCGTATTTACTCTCAAGTGTTTCTCTTTCCTCTTTTGTTGGACGAATTCTCTTTAACACATCCAACTGGATTTGCTGATATCTTTCTTCAAGAGTCATTTCTTTTACCTTCTATCTTGTATATTTAGTCGACACTATTAACTTCGAACAAATCAGTGTAAATGGGTCCCTGAGGTGTTCTGTCACTTTTCTTCAATTTAAAGGAATTAACTACTATATTTCCAAATTCTGTTTTTTCATTCTCCTTTAATTTACTTATTAAAGGATTCTTATCCCGTATACGTTTTACTCGACCAATAGTCAAGTGTGCTCTAAACGGTCTCTTCTCCTTTTTAAAATTAAATTGCCCACTTAAGCCTTCTATTTTACTTGCTACTGCTGCTAATTCTGCAAAACCATTTGTAACTCCAACATAAATAGCATTAATATAACTAAAATTTGGTAAACAGCCTAAACCGATTAATTCTAAATTAAAACTACTGAATTTTATTTTCTCTGCTGCTGTTTGTATTTCTGGGATTATTTTCTCCTCTACATCACCTAAGAATTTCATCGTAAAATGAAGATTCTCAGGAACAACGAAAGCAATGCGTGTATCTGGTAGAGTTAATTCTGCTTGAATTTCTGTAACTTTTTTCTTAATTTCTTCATCTTTAAGATCAACCGCAAAGAAAGCTCTTACTTGCATTAGTGATTACTCCTATTATTCTAAAGCATAACTTTCAGTTAATTAAATTTTTAGTGGAAATATAGAATAACATAGAACAGTTTTTATTCTAGATGCAAAAAGAGAAGCATAATGCTTCCAAATAAAAGTGATGAGTATGTTCCGTTTTAAAGTCATTGCTAAGAAAAATCCTACAGAGAGCTTTCGTAAGATTGCTACCGCTTTAAACACAATAGTTGAAGGTGAAGTTTTGGAAGAAAAAGTGGGCGAGGAAACTTATCTCTACATAGAAAAGAAAAACTATTCTTCATTAGGGAAGCTTTACGAATTACTCAGACAACAAAGAATTC
>DAOVPS010000052.1:0-16645 GCA_030629105.1 Candidatus Heimdallarchaeota archaeon | reverse complement strand
TCTCGAGATGAATTTGGCTCTAAAGTAAGATTACTCGTAGAATCTAATACAGAAGATAAAACCCCACCACCATCAGTTGGCGAGGAAATCGGGGATTACATTGAAGGCTTAAGCCAATATAAAAATGAAATTGTTATTAAGAAATCTATAATAAACAAATTTTCAAAAGAAGCGATTGAGAATATTTTAGTAGGAATAAAAAGTGCATTGATTTCAGGACCAATCTTTTCTAAACCAGTTGCTGGTGTTCGAATCATAATTAGAGATTTCGAAGCTACTGAGGGTGAGAAATTCGAGCACACTGTACCTTTACTAAGAAATTCTGTGTGGGACGCCTTACGCAAAGGAGAAATCGCTACCCAAGAACCAATCTATAAGATACAAATCACAACCCCTGCAATGTACCTAGGAAAAGTAACTTCGGTAATCAACAAAAGAAGAGGGGATATAGTTGATGTTAGGTCTGATCAAGATCTCATCATAATTTCAGGGAGTTTACCAGTCGCTGAATCTTTCAAAATAGATCAAGATTTACGATCTGATACTGAAGGAAGAGCATTTTGGCAAATGTCCTTTGAACGATACGAGATTATCTCAGAAACTCGCTTAGATGAATATAAACAAAAGCAGTAAAAGATTAACTACAAAATAGGAATCGTATAAGCTACTAATTGACTATCTTTTTAAACTTAAAAAAAAAGATATTAGATGACAAATATAAATTATTCTCAAGTATGGTGAAGAACAACGTGCGACGAATTAAAGACGATCTTGGTAGAACAGTAGATGCAGAAGACAACTTAGCGAAAATGATTATGATTGAGCAAGGGATTGACGCTGCTTATGAAATCGAAGAACCTGTTTCACGAAGTTATGCATTTTGTGATTGCATAATAGCTATTTCTGAATTTGCTAGGGAAACAAGTAACTTTGAAACGCTCGAAAGAACTCAACCATTACTTGAACAAATAACAAATAAAGGTGCAACAGCAAGAGCTTTATGTTATCTAGCAGTAGTCCTCTCTTCACTAAATCATGAAGAAGAAGCTGAAAAAGCACTTCTTGATTCTATAAAATGCGCTTCAGAAATAAGAGATGACTTTGATCGAAGAGACGCTTTACTTGACATTGCTACTTCTACTGCTGACATGTCATTTTTATTGAATAAACGTAGATTAGTTAATTTAGGCTTACAATTTCAGGATCAATTAACAAAAGGACAAAAAGCATATCTCTTTGGCTATCTCTCACAGGTTCTTCCATCCGAAGAAGGCACTCAATTAATGAGAGAAGCAATGAATATAGCAAGTCAAATAAAAGATCCAATTACAAGATCCAAAGTTTCATTAGAACTAGCAACTCTTCTAACAAGTAGTGTAAAACCACTTGAAGAATAAAAAGTTAAAATCATTAGAAATAATCGAAAAATCTCACTACTTTTCTTCCTTCTTTAGGGGTAAAGATAATTTTAAAGAAATTAGCAATGTCATGTTGATCAATTGGTTTTTTTCTCGATTGAGTTTTACGACGTCGAAGTGCCTCTAATACTTTCTCTTCAGTTGCTTCTCCATCAATTTCTACAATGCTATAACAAGTACCTATAGCGTGCACATGATGTGCATCGGAACCACCAACTTCGCTGAAACCATTATGCTTGAACGCTACTTTAGCCATTATATTTGGAAAATTAAGAAAAATCTTAGCGAATCCATTGTAGAATTCCATGGCATCTGCTTTTAATGTATAAGCCTTCCATCCAACACTATTGTGAGACATAAATGGATGAGGGATAATCGAAACACCACCCAAATCACTGATAAATTCTATAGTTTCTTCAGATGGTTGATTTGGAGGAATTTCCTCATTAATACCATAAGCGATAATATGACCATCAGCAGTATCGACTTCAACACCTGCTAAATAGATCTTCTCTTTGTCTTCAGCTTTTAACATCTCTGTTACTTTTTTAGCAAAAGCGAAATCATTATGAGTTAGTAAACCCGCCCCATCAAGTCCTCTTGAACGTAAGACACCAGGAATTTGTTGGTATTTCACACGCTCATCTACGTGAACATGAAAATCAATAGCAATTTGTATTTTTTCTGAGGACATAATGTATCAAATATTAAGAATCCCTATTAGAAATTTTTCACTATTCTCTTGAAATAAAGTTGGATTTTAAGAGGGAAAATCTTTTGAGTAAGCACTGTGTTTTTATTATACCTTTTAAGGAGGGTACTAAACATATGGTCATTAAAGTACTAGAAATCATTGGAAGTTCCCCTAAGAGTTGGGAAGATGCAGCAAATGTTGCTGTAAAAGAAGCATCAGAATCTATTCGTGGAATATCTGGTGTTGATGTAATTAATTTGACAGCCGTTGTAAAAGACGGAAAAATAGTCAAGTACAAAGCTTGTTGTAAAATTGCTTTTTCAGTAGAATGATTTACAAAGCAATAATAATTAAATGCGGAGTGACAATTCCGCAATTCTTTTCTCTTTTTATTTTTCAATTTGGAAGCAATACTTTAAGTTATCTCTCTACAGTTGTGTTTTTAGTTTGAAGATATTTGGAACACTGGGTGCTTGATGTATGCCGAAGTTCAAATTAGCAAAGAACTTAACTCCAAAAGGTGATCAACCAAAAGCGATCAAAGCTATAGTTGATGGTTTTAAAAAAGGCTTAAGTCATCAAGTACTGAAAGGAGTTACAGGCTCGGGTAAAACATTCTCAGTTGCAAATATTGTAGAGAAATTACAATTACCCACACTTGTTTTGTCACCAAATAAAACCCTTGCAGCTCAACTTTGCTCAGATTATAGAAGATACTTCCCTGATAGCGCAGTCGAGTACTTTGTATCATTCTACGATTACTATCTCCCAGAAGCTTATGTTCCCAGGACAGACACCTATATTGGCAAGGAGACTAGTATTAATGAAGAAATTGAAAAAATGAGGCACGCTACAACTCATGCTCTTGCCACGAGAAATGATGTTATAGTCGTTGCTAGTGTTTCTGCAATTTTTGGTTTAGGTCCACCTCAAGCATATCGTACTATCTTTAATCTTGAAAAAAATATGAATGTAAAAAGAATGCAAATTCTTAGAAGATTAGTTGCTTTACAGTATGAGCGAAATGATTTCGAATTGAAAAGAGGAACATTTCGAGCAAAAGGTGATACAATAGAGATTTTCCCACCTCATTCTGATAAGACAACTATTCGCATTGAAATGTTTGGAGATACTATTGAAAAAATAACAGAAAACGAATACCCAACTGGGAAAAAGCTGAACGAAATAAACTCGTTTAATGTTTTTCCAGCAACTCATTATATGACTGAAGAGGAAACAATTTCTGGTGTAGTTGATAAAATCAGAACTGAACTTGATGAGAGAATCGCTTATTTTGAAGAAAAGAACCTGCTTTTAGAAAAGCAAAGAGTTTCTGAAAGAACACGGTATGACCTTGAATTACTACAATCAATTGGTTATTGTCCTGGAATTGAAAACTACTCTATGTATTTAGACAATCGTAATTTCGGTGAACGACCATTTGTTTTATTAGATCATTTTCCTGAAGATTTCCTCATGGTTATTGATGAATCCCATATTACTATACCTCAAGTTGGTGGTATGTATGCGGGAGATCGTTCACGAAAACAAACGCTAGTGAATTATGGCTTCCGACTTCCATCAGCACTTGAGAATCGTCCCCTTCAATTTGAAGAATTTAAAGCTTTCATGAAAAAAGTTATTTTTACTTCAGCAACTCCAGGACCATATGAATATGATCATAATGAAGCCATTGTTGAACAAATTATTCGTCCAACTGGACTAGTCGACCCTGAAATTATCATTAAACCTATTGAAAATCAAGTAGATGTATTGCTTGATGAAATAATAAAGCGTGTAAAAATTAAAGAAAGAACTTTAGTTACCACACTAACTAAAAGAATGGCTGAAGAATTAGCTCAACATCTAGCTGAGAAAGGGATAAAAGCGGAATACCTGCACTCAGAAATTCATACTATAGATAGAGTATCAATCCTCCGTGATTTGCGTAAAGGAAAATTCGATGTTATTGTTGGTATTAATCTTTTACGAGAAGGCTTGGACCTGCCAGAAGTATCATTGGTTACTATATTAGATGCAGACAAAGAAGGTTTTCTTAGATCTCAACGTTCCCTCACCCAAATTATTGGAAGAGCTTCAAGGAATATAAATGGAAAAGTGATTCTTTTTGCGGATAATATGACTAATTCGATCAAGAGAACAGTAGAAGATAATAATCGCAGGAGAAGAATACAGATACAACACAACAAGAAACACGGTATTACTCCACAAACAATCCAAAAATCATTGGAAGACATAACTGATGGATTAATAAAATTAGAGAAAATTCCTGCCAGGAAAGCTCAAGAATTCAGACAAATGGAAGAAAGTGATTTGGTTCTCGTTCTTATGGAGCTAAAAGATCAAATGAAAGAAGCAGCACAAAAACTTGAATTTGAAAAAGCAGCTGAAATTCGTGATTTAATTCGTGAATTAGAAGGTGCCAACTGAAAATTCAGAACCTTTAAGCAATTCTTTAAAAAGCGAGTATTTTATCTTTAAATAAGTAAAAAGACCAATTCCAGTGATGTTATTTTGGAAAATCAAGAAAAGAACCAAAAAAATTCTGAAGATGCAAGCTTTATTGTACAGAAAACTAAGAAAAAGAAATCTTCGGAGCCTATTCTTACTAAATTGAAAAATAAAGAGATTCTTATCGAAGATCACCAAGATGCAAGAATAATATATGACAATGGTTACTATGGTGTTCTCAATAAAGACAAAACCTTATCACTGAATTTTGAGGAAGCTCTTCATTTACTGGAAAGAGATGTTATACAAATCGCTGATGAAAACGGCGTTTCGCTCGATGTGAGCAATTGTGCTCGAATATTTTCTGAAAGAAAGTATAGTTTTTGGTCAGATTATTTAGTCTATAAAGACCTAAGAAATAGAGGATATATTGTAGGACAAGGCATTAGTGATGTAGTAAAATATCGTCTCTATCCACGTGGGGCAAAAATAGGTCAAGAAGTTGCGAAAATCATGGTTAGCCCATTAGGAGAGGGTATGACAATTAATATTGAAAGTTTAGATGAAATTGTAACCCAAACTCAAAGTTTGAAGAAGAAATTGTTAATTGCTTGCGTTGATCGATTGGGTGATGTTTCTTATTATGAATTACAAACACTCTTCAATTAAGAGTAAATCAGTAAATAGATGTGGGAAACAATGGCTGGGAATAAAAAAGCAATTCAAGAAATGAAAAGAAAAGCAGCAAAAGAAGCACTCAGATTCGTAAAAGATGGAATGGTCCTTGGAATCGGGAGTGGATCGACGGTTAGAGAATTCATAAAATTATTAGGAACCTCAGATTTTGACACTCAAAAAATCGTTTGCATTCCAAGTTCGTTTGATACTGAAAACATGTTAATAGAAAATAATATGGTGGTCGGATCATTAAACCAATTTCCTGTTATTGATTTAACTGTTGATGGAGCAGATAGAGTCGATAAAGACCTAAATGTAATCAAGGGTGGAGGTGCTGCATTATTAAGAGAAAAGATAATTGCTGCTGCAGCTAAAGATCTAGTTATCATTGTTGATGAATCAAAAATGGTTGATGAATTAGGAGGAAGTTTTCCCATTCCTGTCGAAGTGATTCCTCATGCTAAAGAATTCGTTAAGAGGAAATTACTAGCTCTACAAGGCGAACCCAAATTACGGATAGCTTCAGATAAACTAGGCCCTACTGTAACAGACAATGGTAATGTCATCCTAGATACAGATTTTAAAATAATTAGCAATCCTACTATATTTGAAGGAATTCTAAACAATATTCCAGGTGTTATGGAAAATGGTCTTTTCCCAAGTTACTTAGTAAGCAGAGTAATAGTTGCATCTGAAAAAGAGATAAAAATAAAGGAAAAAACATGATTTAGATAAGGCTATTTTTGCTTTGCGTGAATCGTTTCTCCTTTGTTAATCATTCTAATGATTTCCCTAGCAATAGAAGTAGCACGTTCTATTTTGATTTCACCTTTTTTGCCAATTGATCCTTGGAATAATGCCTTTTCATTTGTAGAGATTTCCACATTAATCCCTCGCAGATCTTCCTGAAAACTTAGAATAACATGTGTTTTAGTAAAGCGAATATCAACTGGTAGTTGATCTTGGAATTGAGTCTTTTCTGTTGAGTCAGCGGGTTCATCATCATAATGTAGTGCTTTGACGTCAATTCTCATACCAATTTTCTTTTCAAGTTCAGTTATAGTTTTCCCTTTACGACCAATAATTAGTGGAACTTCGTCTTCTGGTACTTCAACTCGTATTGAATTTTTACTCAATTTTGTAATCCTAATTTGCTTCGAGTTAATTTGACGACGAATAATTCTTTCAATTTCCCTTTTTTCTTGCGGTTTCATTGGTAGAGATGGTTGAGCACTTACACTGCCAACAGGAATAACCGATACTTGTTCACCAAAAACAAAGATGTCATATTTTAATTTGTGAGTTTCAAAATCTCTTACTTCAATTACTGGGCGTGCAAGATCTCTTTCTTGCATACCGGAAGGAACTTTTACTGTCATTTTAAGTTCTAAGACATCACAGATTTCTCCATCTTCGATGAAGATAACGGTATCAAGAATACTTGGTATCATTCCGAGATCAATTCTTCCAATAAAACGCTGGATAGCTTCAATTGCTTTGGTAGAGTGAATTACCCCAACTAATCCGATTCCCGAGAGACGCATATCAGCAAAAGCCTCAAAGTCAGGAGTTTTTCGCAGTTCATCAAATATAACGAAATCAGGTCTCATAAGCAACATGATATCAGCAGTTTTCCTAAAATCACCAGCAAGAGTTGTGTATTGTGATACTTCAGGTCCTACTTGCAGATCTCGAGGTTTTTCTACTGTCTTCACGGTTTTATTTTGCGCTGCATAGAAATCAGCTAATGCTTGCGCAAAAGTTGATTTTCCTGCACCCGGTGATCCAGCTACTAAAACGCCTTCTGCTCTCTTTTTCAATCTCTCTAGTAAATTTGCAGAGAGTTTGTAATAATCCAAATTAAGTTTTGTAATAGGTTTAACTGCTGTAATCTCAAGAGCATCAGAAAACGGTGGTTGAGCGATAACAATTCTCATAGATTCAAGTTGGATAACCTTAACCCCTGGCTCATCCATTTCAATAAATGAATCCGGTGTAACACGTGCAATGGAAAGAATATCTAGGATTAATTCATCAATTTCCTCATGAGTTGTTGGGTTTTCATGTATCTTTACTAGTTGCCAATCTCCTGGTTTTCCTTTCTTTGCTTGTGGAGCAACTTTCTCTCTGATGTGTACAGACATAGTTTGTTCATCAAAGAAATCGAAAATTCTCATAAGGGGTTTCTTCTTAGGTATTTGTTTTAGATATTCAACATTAATACCCTCAACTTCACACATAGAGACAAGAATTTTATCACTGGTGAAAACTACTGCATCGTGTTCTCGAGCTACATCTCTTATTCTCGCATCTAACTCTCCTGAAGATGCTAATCGAATTTCTTCCAGCTTTGGTCTTTCCCCTGCAAGAGTAATTGGAACCCCCATACGTTTGCATTCAAATCGAAGATTCTTTAATTCCTCTATCCCTTCAAAACCTTTGGCTCGATGATTGTTTGCCATATTCTCAATTTCACTTATCACTACGTGTGGAATAATAACTTCTACTACTTTCCCTTCAAGAGCAAGAATTTCTTCTACGAGAAACTTTGAAATGATTACACTAGTATCTGGTACTATTTTCACTGGTAATTACACATCCTTGCAATTCAAATTACAATGATTAAATTAAGCTTTAAATGCTTTCTTTTAATTCGCAAGTTCCTATGTGCTACCCTATTTTTAGTCATCTAAATTATTTTCCCCAAAATTGAATTATTACTTGTGCTAAAACCGATTTGATTTTTCCAAAATAAACCAAATACATATACATTTAACTCAAAGATTGTAATAAAAGTGTAAATGAATTGCTTTAAACAGTGAGAGATAATGCCCCATTTGAATACCTCTGAAGAAGAAAACCAAAAATCTGATCAAGAAGAAGTTGAGGAAGGAGAAAATGATTTTACATCTCTTACTCCAGAGGAAAAAGACGATTTAATTCTTGAAATGCAAGCAGAGGAAATGATGAAGAAACAAGAACAAGTAAAAGAAACATTAACTCCTGCTGTAAAAAAGAAGAAAAGACGCAAGAAAAAAAGCCCACCTTCAGGGATTGACATTGCACCCGGATTTGGTTGGGTCGTTATTAAAATGGCATCAGCAATGACATTCAGCATGGTATTTATCTTAATAGGACCAATACTCACTATCTTTTCACTGGTAAAACTCTTCCAGACAACCTGGGCTATTGATTGGAATGCGCTGTACTTTTCGGGCTATATTATTTTCATTTTTGTAGGAATCGGGATGGTTATTAGTTCCATTTATTTATTCAAGTACATTATAAGGGACTGATATATCTTCGAAAAATCCATCGGTCAAATACACTCTACTTATAAAATTAAAAAGAGAATGAATGCATTCCCACGAAAGTGTAGATAAAATTACTATCCGCCTTTGAGAATCGGCAGTACAATGATTTCATCATTTTTCTCAACTAGTTGATCTAATTCTGCTCGAGCACCATTGACCAGGATAGTATGTCTATCAAGATTTTTAATCCCTACTTTCAAAAGAAATTCCTTTAATTCCATTCTCTCCTCTGGGATAAATTTCAATATACTGCTTTTTCCAGATTCAGAACCGCTCAATTATTTCACCTTAGGGAATGGATAGTATATTTATAAGATTCTACGATAAATAATAATCTTTCCTATATTTATTTCAGTTCTTTTAGAATATGAATCTTATTATTTTAATGTAAAATTAAATTTGTTCAAAGGATTTCTTAAGCTACTTAGAAAATTTTGCATATGAGAATTTAATCCTACTAAACAGGCTTGGGAAAGACCATTTGTGGGATGTTTTTTGATACTCGACGTTTCTTTGTTTCAATTACTTGATCATGAATCCACTGAAAAGCCTCGTATATCCCTAACCCAGTTATAGAGCTTGCTTTTTGTACATGAATAGTTCGATCGAACAATGCTGTAAGTTGAAAAAGGTGTATAATGTAAGCAAGCGAACAAATATTAGGTAAATCTTGTTTTGTAGCGAGAACAAGAATTGGAATATCAGGATTACAATAATTATTGATTGCTTTATGGAAGATATCTTTAGCTAATGATAATCGAGTAATATCACTTGAATCAACGACGAAAATTAAAATATCTGCTCTTTCAATGTACGCTGGCCAAAAGTGACGAAATACTTCTTGCCCTCCAAGGTCCATTACGGACATAGATAATTTACCAAGTTTGAAATTCTCATGATTTACACCCATAGTAGCTATGGTTTCTCGAAACTCACCTTTCTTTAGAAAGCTAAGGATTGAAGTTTTGCCAGCATTATCTAAACCACACATTGCAATATTGACTTTACGATCAACTTTTCCAAAGAGTTTTGCCAAGAATCCCAAATTTTTTTCCATCCTTTATTACAATTTATTGAAGAGCAATTAGAGGTATCAAAAAAAGCATATAAACTCCGCTTTCAATTGCAAATTCATCCAGAAGAGGGAAATGCTAAAACATAAATCAACATTAAAAAAGTGCGGTAAATTGGTAGTCTTAAAAACTTAAGACCAACCAATTATTCCTCGCCATTATCTTTAGGAACAAAGATTTTGAAAATTTCTTCGCTTTCACGACTTAATAAAAGATCTTCTCGAGATTTAAAGAGCTCACGCAAATTTGTGGGAATTTGTAATGCACCAAATGCATCACTGAAAACTGGAATATTGTCCTCATCAGCAAATCCATATCTTACACTTGTTATACGACCATCTACTAAGAGCATAGTTCGATATCCTCGCGCGATTAGTCTTCTATCATGAGTCGCGAGAATCATTGTTACTCCAAAATCGACATTTATTTTTTCAAAAAAGCTAATAATTTTTTCTGAAGTTTGTGAATCAAGTTCTCCAGTAGGTTCATCTAGAACAACAAGTTCAGGTTTGTTGGCTAATGCTACTGCTAATGAAATTCTCTGAATTTCTCCACCAGAAAGTTGAGTGGGTTTGTGATGCGCACGATCCAGTAATTCAACTTCCTCAAGTAATTCTTTAGTTCTTGCCATCCTTTCCTCTCGAGGAATTCCAAGAATTCGCATAGGAACTTGAATATTTTGAGACGCAGATAATTCCCAAACAAGATTCATTTGCGGAAGTTGCCAAACAACACCTACTCTCTTTCTTCTGTAATCAACCATTTCTGCTCGAGTAAACTTGGCAATATCAGTATTTCCAACCATCACGACCCCTGCTGAAGGTTTTAAATTACCAGCTAAAATGTTTAGCAAAGTTGATTTGCCAGAACCACTTGGACCTACGCAAAGGGTGATTTCCCCTTTTCTAACTTTCATTTCTAAACCACGAAGAGCAGGAACTCGAACTCTATTTTTCTCATCTGCATAGATTTTTATCAAGTCCGTACATTCAACAAATATTTCATTATTTTTCAAATTGATTTCAACGCCCCGCTAATCTTTTTACGAGTGTTAATAATAATTGGAATAATCGTACTAAGTAAACTTACACCAAACACTACAAGCGTAGTCCAAACAACTTTCATAACTGGGAAAACCATTTCATGTTTAGGTATTTCTGAACCTATTCTTAAGACTTGCATCAATAAAACGGATATCCCGACGCCTAATCCTACACCAACAATCATGGTGAAAATCAAAACAATGATAGCTTCTGATATGAAGAAGTTGAATAATTGTCTTGGTCTTATACCAAATGATTTCATAACAGCAATTTCTTTTTCACGTTCAATTCCTTGAACAATCATCATAGTAATCAAAGTTGCAGAAGATATCAACAAGGAAACAATGAAACTAGAATTTAAAGCTCCAAAAAGTACCGTGGCTTTTAATGTCCCTTCAGAGATAAGTGCCATATCCTCAATATTATCAGTGTCATGTTGGGTAGTAATCTCAATGAGACCGGCAATCTCACTAATACTGTACCCCTCCATCACTTTGACATACAATTTACCTTGAACATCATAATCGTTTCTAGCAATTGAAAATGGCAGGGAAAGATTACCAATCAAACCAACATTGATTTCTTTCGCTGTCGTTCGAGGAATGGTATTGTAAAGTGTTGGCCAGTATTCATAATAATCAACGACTTGAATAGGATAGAATCTTTCTACAACATCAGACCCTTCTAAAACCCAATTACTAATAATGAAAGTGCCATTTTCATTTAACGAGAGTAAATCTATTTCATTTTGTTGCCCTATGACATCAGTATCATTTTGGATTGAATCTATTAAATCATCAATTCCTCTACCATTCGTATATTCACTTTCCTGAAATGCCGCTTTACTATAATTATCCAATTCTATACCCATTATTTTGATTTGATATAGAAGATCACTTTCAGTATTAGATAATTCCAAAACACCAACATAGGTTGCAGCTTCAATCCCTTCCATAGCTTCAATGGTTTCCTTATATGTTGGATTTAATACATCCACACCATTAACTACAATATCTGCTCCTAGGTCGTAGTAATTATCTTCAACATCAAATGCTCTATATGAATCTGGAACAATCATAGTTGCAACTGTTAATGTGAAGGTTATTGTCATCAAAATTATGGTTCTACTGGTAGAACCTTTTCTCCTAACAGCATTCCTTGCAGAGACTGCAGAGATTTCCAGTCTAGGAATTTTGAAGATCATATTTGACAAAAACTTTACAATTATAGGATAAATTCTTGTAATAATCATAATTGCTCCAATAATAATCAGTATAGGAGCGGGAGCTGCAAAAAAGATTGCAAACTCTATGGCCGTATCAGATGTTCCTTGTATCTGCGAGAAGGAAATAAGCCACATCAATAATCCAAGGAATAGGATGAAGAAATCCACATAGAAGCGTTCCCAGAAGGAAGGTTTTTCAACTCGCTCTTGCATTGCTTCCTCTATTGATGTTTTGGTTTTTCTCCAAAGAGAGAATATATTGGATAGGAAAGCAATCCCAAACCCAATAGCTAAGCAAATTCCAATTGTTTTCAAGTTTAAAGCAAACTCACCTACATTTCCTCCAAAACTAAAGAACTCATCACTTTTCAATGCAACATAGGTATAAGGCCAACCAATTAACAATCCAATTAAAACAGCTATTAATGAGAAAACAACCAGCTCAAAAACCATAAATCCAAAGAGCATCTGCCTAGACGATCCTCTTTGATGGAAATTATGCACTTGTAAATCTCTTTGTTTTTTAACCTGATTACTAGCAAAAGCCGTAAGAGCTAACGCCATGCCTAAAGTTGGTAACATAAAGACTAGCAGAAATATCTGAAAAATTCGAAACTCTCGTCTAAAGTTAGATAATAATGGTAAAACTTTGGTGTTAAGGCTTAATTCATGATTGGTCGAATACACATCTACAAGACTTATAAGAGACTCTTGAATACGATTAATGAAAACTTGCAAATTTCCTAAATGTTCATCTAATTGAAATACACTGAATCTTTGTATATCAAAAACCATTCTCCCTAATACAGAAAACTCCCAATTGGAAAGATAAATTGATTGCACTAAATTTTGGACATTTTCAAAATCTGTAATAATTATTTCTTGACCTAAGCTTAAAACCATAGTTATTAGAGTCATTAACTCCGGAGGAACATATTGTGGGTTGTAGATTATATCATCAATATTTATTATTCCACTAAAACCAATAACTTGACCAGCTTGTCCTAATCCTGCTTGATAAGAATCCCAAGGATTTCCTCGATCATTAATCTTAATATAAGCACTATATGTGTCAGTGATGTTTAAGTTGGTTTCTTCTAAAGTTTTGGTATTAGTAATAATGGCGTATTCTCCGGGACCAGGAGCCGTTCCTTCAGATATCAAGCCATCTAGTGCTCCTAAATTCAAATACTGTCGATCTATACCTATAACAAAAGTATCGTGAAATTCATTTTGTTGTAATAAGTCATTATAAAGTAATAAATAGAAGAATCTGAATGATATCCATTCTTGGAATGCCAGATCCTCCTCTACAAAACCAGCTTCTTCAAGTTCATTTATAATTGATGCCTCTAAAATCGGTTGAAGCTGAATCCCCGGGTATCTCACATTATCAATCTGCGCTTCCACATACGTATCAGTTGTATTAGCAGCAAACTCACTGAAAGCATTGTGCCGAAAACTGTCTAAGAAAAAGATATTCTGAGTTATCATTGCAATACTAATGCTTAACCCTACAACTGTAATGATAGCTAATCGTCTGCTGATTCCAATGAATTTTAAGTTTAATTTAAAGAGTTCATTGATTTTTCCCATGTAGGTCAGCTCAAATACTTACAATAGATAAACTCACAGTAAACTTAGAAAAAGTGAATTAAAGTATTGCTAAAGTACTTGAAAATAAGAAAAGAAAAAAATTTGAAGGTTAAAAATCCTTCAATTTCTAATGTTTTTTCTTCTTGTGGTTTGGATAACCTTTTGGTCGGAATTTGAAGCCGTAAGTAATGACTCCTTCTTCTCCTTCTGCAGAAATTTTTCTAAACGCAAATTCCACAGGCATATCAATTGAAACTTCCTCCTGATTCACAGCAACCACTTGTGTAGTTAATCGAGGTCCTTCATCTAACTCGATTATCGCTAAACAATATGGAATACCACTTTTGAATCCCTTAGGAGGAGTGTAAACCCAAGAGTAACTAACAATTTTTCCATACCCAGAGTAAAAGAATGGTTGGAGATCATTTGAATTACATTTTATGCAACGATTACGTTCTGGGAAATACAATGACTCACACTTTGTGCATTTAGTACCTTCAAGCCTGTATAATGAATGAATTCTTCGCCAAAATCTCGGAACTGACACATTAATCACCTCTTGAAAAAACATTAGCAACACAGGTTGCCCCGGATCCTCCAATATTATGCGTTACACCTATGTTATTTTTCGTTACTTGCCGTTTTCCAGCTTCGTTTCGTAATTGATGAAACACCTCAATAACTTGATAAATTCCAGTGGCGCCAACAGGATGACCTTTTGATTTGAGACCACCACTTGGATTTACTGAAATTGTACTGTTAAGTGCCGTTTCACCATCAAGTGAGAATTTCCCACCTTGGCCCTTTTTACAGAATCCAATATCTTCAAGGGTAATTACTTCAGCGATTGTGAAGCAATCATGCACTTCAATAAAATCAACATCTTTAGTTTTAATTTTCGCCATATCGAATGCTGTTTTTACAGCTCTTTTCGCAGATTCCATGGTTGTAATATCTGGTCTTTGATGTAGTGCAATATGGTCTGTTCCAGCACCTGATCCTATAACATATACTGGATCATCTGTGTATTTCTTAGCTAGACTCTCTTTTGTTACTATGATTGCTGCTGCACCATCGCTTACGGGTGAGCAATCAAACAATCTAATTGGATCAGCAATTATTCGAGAATTCATAACTTGCTCCATGGTAACTTTTTTTGGGAATTGAGCATCAGGATTAAGAGAACCATTATTATGATTCTTGACGGCTACACTAGCAAATTCCTCAAGAGTACTTCCATATTTGTGCATATGTGCTCTCATCATTAATGCAAAAAGAGCTGGAAAAGTAGCTCCCATTCCGAGTTCCCACGAACTATCAGAAGCTGTTCCTAAAGCTGTTGTAACATCACCAATGTCAATGAGATCAGTCATTTTTTCTACACCAATAACTAATGCTGAGTCATAATATCCTGCTTGAATCGCCATCATAGCTACCCTAAGAGCTTGAGATCCACTAGCACATGCGGATTCAACACGTAATGCAGGTGCATTCACACCATAGTGAGGACCAATTAGAGCTGAAATATGTTCTTGTTGATTAAAGATTCCAGGTGACATTGAACCAATAAAAGTTGATTCGATTTCCTTCGGATCTATATTTGCAGATTCAATTGCTTTTGTAATCGCTATATCTGTTAGACCTCGAAGACTGTTTTCATACCATTCACCGATTTTAGTATTGCCAACGCCAACAATTGCAATTTTTTCCATTTTTTGTCCTCCATTACATTTTGATTTTTCCACGATGTTTCGTATAATATGAATAGTCCAAAAATACCTTATCGTCAATGTAATCCTGCACTTTTGGAATATTTTTTCGTCGTTCTTCAATACCGTCTTTAACGGTTATTGTAAAAGCATCACTACCAGAACCAGAGCCATAAGATATCATTAAGATTTTATCACCTGTTTTGGCTACATCAAGAGTTGCAGCTAAACCGATCATAGAAGATGCGGAATAGGTATTTCCAATCCATCTAACAGCAAGACTTGGCTCCACTTTTTCTTTAGAAAAACCAAGTTTTTTAGCAGTTGCTAAAGGAAATTTAGAGTTTGGTTCGTGAAATACCACATAATCATAATCATCAGGAGTAGTATTAGTGTTATACATAATATTCTCTGCTGCTCGAGTTACATGTTTGAAATATGCTGGTTCTCCTGTGAATCTCCCACCATGAGAAGGATAAGTTGCCCCTTCTCTTCTCCAAAAATCAGGAGTATCAGTAGTGAAACTTTCTGTGTGATCAATACTTGCTACAAAATTGTAATTACCAATAACCAGTGCACACGCACCAGCGCTTGCAGTATATTCAAGTGCATCTCCTGGTCTCCCTTGAGAACAATCCGCACCAACTGCTAAACCAGCATTTATTGTTTTACTCTTCACAAGCCCCATACACATTTGTACGCCTGCAGTTCCAGCTTTACAAGCAAATTCAAGGTCTGCAGCAGTTGTAATTGGTGTTGCTCCTATTGCTTCAGCTACTATAGTAGCTGTTGGTTTAACCGCATAAGGATGGCTTTCAGATCCAACATAAACAGCTTCAATATCTTCTGGTATAATACCAGCCATTTTCAAAGCATTTCTTGAAGCTTCCACAGAAATGGTGATGGTATCTTCATCCATATCTGGTATGCTTTTTTCCTCCACTCCCAGTGCCTTACTGACAACTTCCCCCGGTTGTCCCCAAATTCGAGCTATTTCTTCAACTTTAATTCTAAACCGAGGTATGTAGACACCATAACCTACTATACCAACTTCTTCTGAATGAGACAAGGTTAATCACACTTTTTTACATAATTAGGAAATATTTTTTTTAGTTTTCTTACAAAATAAGTATCTGCCCAAAAGTAAACTTAGGGTATATTTCAATATTTTCTTATCCTATCAAAATTAATGGTTGTTTCTATATTTTTGTCATTTTCCTCAAACATTTCCGAACGGTTCTTGCTTCATTGAAAGTATTTATTAGTTGTTTAGCTCAATAACCAGATAGCAATCAAATTCAGAACGATTAATCTTAATCGTTGGTTGAATTGAAATTAAAAGAAATGTTATGTTAATATCTTGAAATTATATAACTATTGAATGTTTAAACCATGAGGTTTTTTTTATGATTAACAAAAAAAT
>DAOVPS010000047.1:0-17431 GCA_030629105.1 Candidatus Heimdallarchaeota archaeon | reverse complement strand
CAGAATCTCTACCTTGCAGTAGAGAACATTAATTCTGGTTGTTGTGCAATAGCCGCTTTCTACGATGAGCAAATGAATGATATTCTAGGTATAGATGGAGAAGAACAATTCGTAATTTACATGGCTTCCTTGGGCAAAAAAATAGAATAAAAGAAAAAGAATTATCCAAAAGGATAATTTTTCTCTTTATTTTTTAATAAATTCAAAATAAAACATAGAGTCTTTTTCTGATTTTAGATGTAATTCAAAGCCTGCTTTCTTACACATTTCTGTTATCATTTTTATATCTTGAAAAATAAACTTGACACCATAACCAGTTCCTATCTCTTTTTTCGGTAATTTGACTTGAAGTGGGACTACATAAAACTCTACTTTATCATTTGGTTTCTCACTTGGAATCTCTGAACCCCAAATTAAGAATTTACCACCTGGTTTTAGTACACGATAAACTTCGTTTATGGTTTCCTGCTTTGTTTTGCTATCCATGTACATAAGCGTGTAAAATGAAGCAGCTGTTCCAAAAGTTTCATCTAAAAATAGTAGATCAGTCGCATCCATAACGATTTTTAGATTGTCACTTGGGGCTTCTTCAAGTTCTCTCTTATTTTTATCAATAGAAATTACTTGATTTCCCATTAATTGACCTATAATTCCTTCTCCTCCTCCACCAACATCGAGAATAAACCCTTTTTCTTCTATAGGCTCTAATATTGGTTTATGAGCTTCTGCAATTTGCATTTTTTCCTTATCGGGTATATCATTCATTTTAATTATTTCCTTGTTCAGTATTATCTTTTTTAAATTTTAGATTCATATAGAGGGATTCTCCTGTTAATTCAAATCCCGCTTTCAGCATCATATCAATAAGAGCTTTCCTGTGCATAGACAAATTAAGTTTCAAAGAATCTGTACCATGGTTTATCAATGTAGCCAATTTTGAAATAGCAGGTATTACTAAATCAATATCCTCATTTCTTACAAGAGGTGTTGTGATACTTAGTCCTTCATCAATCCTTGAGGTTGATGCACTTATATATCCAATAGTTTTGGTTTCAGTATTTCTGTGTAGGGAGTAAAAATATATCTTCTGTCCAGCAGCCATTGCAACAAGGAATCGTATAAATCGATTAGGAACATAATCTTTAGCCATCTTGTTTCTATCACGATTCACAAGCATTTGTTGAGGAAAGCAAACATCTAATAGACTATCATATAATTCGAAATCTATCTCAGTAATTTCTTTTAGAACTACAGAATCATCAGATGAAATTTCGTTTTGAGTAAGATCAAGCTTTAATTTTCCTGTGTGATAATATCTCTCAAACCCTTCACTTTCATATAGTTTTATTGCTCCAGTATTCTGAGCATGAACATCTAGAATAACTTTGTTTAAGCTTAATTTCTCTACCTCAGATACAGCTTTTTGGAATAATTTCTTGGCTAATCCTTGACGACGATAGTCTGGATGTGTCATTACATTGCCTATTGAACCTTCGTTCTTATCAATGGATAAAGTTAAAGCACAAACAAGCTTACCATCACGCTTGATACCATAATTAATCATTTTAACTTTCATTAGTTTCATAATAAAACGATAAATTGGTTTGTTAATTTTCTTCATCAATTTTCCAATTTCGACCAGATTAATTCGATCTCGTTCCAAACCTTCTCCAAAACAAAGCATTAGAAGATCAATGAATTCATCTGATTCATCTCTCTTCAAAATCATTATTTCTGTATCTTGAACATCATCTGCTTTTGACATTATAGTTCCTCATTTTTAGTAAATCGTATTAATTATATCCCCAGTATACTGAGCACTATCTATATGCAAAGTGGGCACTTATGAACACCTTTTGATTATTCTTGAAATACAAAACATAAATGAAGCTTAAGATTGAATAAAATATAGATTCAATGATAATTGTAGGATCTGTGATTGCACGATGAAAGAGAAAATAAGAACTCTTGTAGATTTTCATAAAGAGAAAATAATTAAATTGACTAGAAATTTGGTTGCAACCCCTTCGGAAACTGGAACAGAGGGAACAATAATTTCAGTCTTGACAAGAGAAATGCATGAGATGGGTTTTGAAGAAATGATTCTTGATGATATGGGTAATCTGATAGGAAAAATAGGAACAGGACCTAATATTTTAGCAATTGATGCTCACGTTGATACTGTGGGATTGGGGGAATTAAGTAATTGGGGATTCAATCCATTATATGGTAAGATAGAGGATGACAAGATCTATGGTCGAGGATCATGTGATCAAAAAGGAGGTTTAGCAACTGCACTATATGCCGTCAAGTTGTTAAAGGAGATTGGTATTCCGAAGAATCTCACATTGTATTTTGTTGCATCTATTTTCGAAGAAAATGCAGAAGGAGTTAATTGGCAATTCATCATTAATAATTTAGGAATAAAACCTCAAGCGGTATTATTGACTGAACCTTCGAATTTAGGAATTAGTTTAGGTCATAGGGGAAGAATCGATCTCGAGGTTTGTGCTACAGGAATATCAAGTCATGGATCAATGCCTGACTTAGGAGTTAATCCAATTTACAAATTGGGTAAGATAATAGGAGAGATAAAGAAACTGAATGAAAATTTGCCAAAAGATCCAGATTTTGGTAAGGGCTCAATAGCAGTAACTGCTATTAGTTCCCAAAGTGTTTCTCTTAATGCGGTGCCGGAAAAGGCAATGATTTACTTAGATCGAAGATTGGGATTAGCTGATTCAGAGGAAAGCGCAATTAAAGAAATAACTGAACTCACTGCTGTAAAAGAATCGAAAGCAGAGGTCAAAGTGCATTCTTTCAAAATTAAAACACATAAAGGGTACATACAAACGATTAAAGCTTATTATCCCTCGTGGAAGATGAGTGTGGATGATCCTTTAATTCAGGTAGCAATTGATGCATTCAAATTGCAGTTCGATGAAGATCCTGAAACCAAGTTTTGGCAGTTCTCAACCAACGGTGTAGCTACAAAGGGATTGTTTGATATACCAACAATTGGTTTTGGTCCAGGAGATGAAAAATTTGCACACACTTGTGAAGAACATGTGCCAATTGAACATCTCGTGAAGGCAACAGAATTTTATCTAAGATTTTACTTGAATTGGGCTGAAAAAACAGCAGATTGAAACTATGAGAGAAATATTTTGCCTGAACTTAGCCAAGAACAAAAAGAAATCATAAGTAAAATTGAGAAAAAGATTCAGCATATAGTAGAAGAAGAAACCAATTATGCCTCAAGTAAGAAAGTGTATTTTACTCAAAGTGAAGGTTTTATTTTATCCTTAGGTTTATCAAACTTGAATTTAAAAGAACTGCCAGATGACGTTGAGAAACTGAGTGAATTGATTGCATTGGATTTATCTAGAAATTTTTTAACACAAATCCCTGAGCAATTATTGAAATTACCTAAATTATCTGTTTTGGATTTGAGTCATAATCAAATTACAAGAGTACCAAATTGGATTGAGAAATTTAGTTTGCTACGAGATATCAAATTAAATAACAATCAACTCTACACCATACCAAGAACTATAGGGAACTGTAAACTAGTAAGAAGAATCTTTTTGCAAAATAATCGGATTCATTCATTACCTAGAGAATTACTCGAGTTGAAATTGCTGGAAGAATTGCATTTAGATTTCAGAGCATCAATGCACAAAACCACAAAAGGGATCTTAGCTCAACTCGAGAGTAAAGGGTGTAAAATAAAAAGTGATTATAATAGAAGATGAAGAAGTCATTTTGTTTTGAAATGACCTCAAAATCTAAGTTATTTTTCTATTTTTCTTCTTTTTTGCTTTCGTTTTTTTCGCATATTCTTACTATAATGAGGAGATAACATTAACAGAAAAGGTCGAACGATCGGTTTGAATATTCGGGCAAAAACTCTTGCTGCTCGTGTATTATCAACCATTTCTTGATAGAGATCTTTCATATCATGTTTTTGGAATTGTAGCATTTTTTCTAGTTCAACAGTATTATAAAAACAACAATGGAATGGTTCAGTACTAAAAGCTTCATCAGGTAACATATCAACACCCATGAAAGGTAACATGTTCTCAAGAAATTCTCTATAATATATTTGAGATTCTTTTCCGCCACCAAGGTTGTATACATTCCCAAACATTTCATCTTTCTCAATGGTATTTGCTATTGCTAAACCAGTATCTAAAGTATGTGTGAACTCTATTGGAGTATCTAATGGCATACGAAACATTAGTGGTGTGAGAGCAATCTTCTCTGCATTCGGAATATAGCTGAGTCTGAAAATAACAAAATCGACACCATTTTCTCGAATATATTCTTCTGATTTTATTTTCGTTACTGCGTAGAAATCATCAGGACTTGGATTGAAAGGATAATCAATATCTATACAATGCTCTCCAAGCTCTCTTACATCTCCGTAGACAGCTACAGATGAAGTATAGATCATCTTTGGTTTGACTGCTTGTTTGACAATTGCATTAACGATATTTTTAGTTCCGCCAAGATTGATATCAAAAGTTCGTTTTCTACTCCTATTAGCTTCAGGTGGGATAATCGCTCCAATATGGAGAACAAAATCTTGCCCTTGAACTGCTTTTTCAACTTGCTTTGGATTGCGCAAGTCCCCCCAAATGATCTTAACATCTTTCTTGAATTTTCTTGATTCTTTACGATTAACAAGCTTTGGTCTATCAAAACAAGTGATTTCATGCTTATTTTTGGCAATTAATGCCTTTAAGGTGCTAGCACCTACGTTACCGAATGCTCCTGTTACTAAAACTTTCATTCTAAATTATCCTCAATATAGTTGTAATTGGTATAATTGATACTCCTGTTTTGCGAGTATGGTCTGAAAAATATTAGTCTTGTTGCATAAGAATCTTCCGTTTTTTTGACCATCTGTTAGTAGCTACTCAAGGTAAAATTTGTTCAAATAATCATTTGAGTAAATGGCGTCAAAATCACCGTTATAAATTTTAATAGTTATTTTCATAGTTAGGGCGACTTGATATTACAGATAGTGTTTCACAAGGTTTAGCGACAGCTTCATTAGCAACGAAACTTATTAAAAGCAAAAAGATAGAAAAGGAATCGATTGTTGCTTCCGTTGATCAAGACGTTTGCGCAGGATGTGGCTTGCCCATCAAGTGCAATAACGATGAATCATTATACTGATGCACAGATCGAAGCAATGATTGAAAATGCATTTAAAGAATCATTAATACCCGCACCTTAAATTTCGGGGGTCAAAGATATGAACCAAAAAGCAACCACCGTTGTTAAAAATGAAGATCAAACTTTTGAGCCCAATCTACTAGCTTTTTGCTGTAATTGGTGTTCCTATGCAGGAGCAGATTTGGCTGGACTCTCAAGATTAAAATATCCACCAAATATTAGAATTATAAGAACCATGTGTTCAGGTAGAGTTGATCCACAATTCGTTGTCGATGCTTTTGAAAACGGAGCAGATGGAGTACTTATCGCTGCTTGTCACCTTGGTGATTGTCATTATATTTCTCAGAATTATAAAACCTACAAGAGAGTGAATTTGCTTCATAAATTGATGGACTCATTTCTGATAGAGAAAGACCGATTGCGTTTAGAATTTATCTCAGCAGGTGAAGGAAATAAATTCGCAGATACTGTGATCGAGATGGTAGATAAGCTCAGAGAGCTTGGACCAAGTCCTCTAAATAAATAATTGGAGGAATAATCTTGGATACTATCGAATACAGTTCTAGAGATAAAGAGCTAGCTAATAAAATAAAAGCTATCTCAGATGAAGCTAAACCAGAGGACTGCTACTCTTGTATAAAATGTACAAATGGATGTCCTGCAAACAAAATCTTTGAAGGGTTTGCACCACATAAAATTCAAGTGGCAGCTCATATGGGGTTTGCAGAAGACCTGATTGATTCGGGTATTCTGTGGTATTGTATGAATTGTTTAACCTGCCAAACAAGATGCCCAATGAAAACTTCTCCAGTACAAACTATCAGTTCTCTCACTAATATTTCTGTTAATCGTGGAATAGCTCCCCCAAAAGCATTCACAGAAATGATTCGAGCGATAAAAGCAAATGGAGCGATCATTCAACCGCGAGAAGCACAAACAACCGATTTCGATTTCCTCACTCGAGATGATTTAGAATTACCAGCAAGAGGGATAAAAGATCCTGCAAAATTCCAAGAAGCTCTGAAAATAGTAGGAGCGGACCAAGTGCTTGAAATAAAGAAAGCGGAGGAAGACAAATGAAATACGGGTTCTTCACAGGTTGTACCTCTCAAGCAGATAGTTACGAAAATGAGATAAGCTCTCGAGCAATTTTGACACATTATGGAATAGATTTTCAAGATATAGAAGATCAAAGCTGTTGTGGAACACCAATAAAGTCTACAAAGCAATCCATGTGGGGTTTCCTAGCTGCCAGAGTTCATGCCTTAGCAAAGAAACAAGGCTATGAAGCAATCGCCACCATTTGCAACGGTTGTGATCTCTCTCTTAGCGAACTATCTCATGAGTTAGAGCATCACCCGGATGTTGTTGATTTAATCAATGAAGCTTTAGCAAAAGAAGGCTTACATTATGATGGTCCTCTTCCTGTTAGAAATATTCTTGAGATTCTCTATGAAGACATAGGTCTTGAGACAATTGAAAAGAGCGTTAAGAAGAAGCTTGAAGGATTCGTTACAGCTGCTCATTATGGTTGCCATGCTATTAGACCTAAAACCATTAAGCGTCCTGATAATCATGAACAACCAACACACATCCAAGAGATTTTAGAAGTTCTTGGTGCAAAATCACCTGTCTATCCTGAACTTCTTGACTGCTGTTCTGCGACAACTATTGGTGTTGATGCGGAAAAAGCGCTCAAAGTTTCAGGAGAAAAAGTCGAAATCATGAAGCTAAGAGGTTACAATAGTATAGCAAATATTTGTCCCTTCTGCCATAAACAATTGGGAGCTTCCCAAGATGTTGCTGGAAAAGTTTTAGGAAAGGACGTGAAACTCCCTGCTATGTATCTTTCTCAGTACATTGGTTTAGCTTTAGGCATGGACGAAGAGAAGCTTGGATTACAATTCAATCTCACTGGTTGGGAAGAATTAGTCAATAAATAAATATAAAGTGAAGATTCATTTCTTCACATTCTTTTATCTACTTAATACCTATTGTACAAGATTTCTTTCTTTTATTTCTTGAATTAACTTAGTGAAGCATAGGTAAATACGACTGTAAATGCTAGGCACCAAATTAGAACTGAGTGTACTTCTGTTAGGTTTGTACTTCCTGGAATACTCATGCTAAATCTGCCTTCATTGTATGGTAACTGTCCTAAATCGACGTAAGGACCAGGACTATCAGCTATGCCAGTGAATGAAGTTTTATTTGACAGATATACATACAAATCAGGTCCATTAGCAATCTCAACTCTATCAAATTGTAGTTGTAAACTACCATTCACCAATTGCACAATTTGGACTTTTCCTGTACCCCAATGTGCAGTATCAATTGCAACAAAATCTCCATCAGAGAGAACAGTCCCTAGTTCCAGTTGTTCGTTTACTCCTCCAAGTGGATTTAACCAGAAATATAACCCTAACCCAGTACCGGTTCCAGCAAGAATGATAACTGAAAGAACAATTATGATAATTTTTCTCTTCATAATTAAACAATGTAGCTTGTGAATATTAAGTTAAACGATTAAAAATGTAAGAAAAACATGTCAAAAAACTAGACATACTCGAAGCAGTTCTCGTTGTGGATTAAATTTATTAATTTCTAATTGATTAATAAAGTGGATGAAGGAGTTTGAGGTTGTTTTAGTGGCAACTTTAGCATATAAAATTAGATACTGGACAGCATTAGTAAGCTCAGTGATATTCTGGATTATTTTCGGTTTACCCATAATAGGTGGAGATTTCTTTGAAATTTTGGAGTATGCTTTTCAACCAAAATTATATAGCGATTTTCTTATTAAATTCAATGTCTCCATGATTGTAGTTACGATCAGTCTTAGTTTTGTATTATTTTTAATTTTCATCTTATTCACTTTGATAAATAAGAAAGACCATTTATTAGACTCATTTATTAAAATTCAAGTAATTCTGCAAGGTATCTTCCTTTTCCTTTTTACGATATGCTACATTATTTTCACAACAGTGGTTTTTGGTCTACTTACACACATACTAGCTTGGTTATCAACAGCAATACCAATATTACTACTTGTTTTGGGATCAGTGAAACATAACGTAAATAATGAATTTAATTACACGAAAAAACAAAGAGCAAGAGGATTCATTCTCAATATTGTTATATTGATCATATGTTCTATTGCTTTAGCCTTTTTAGTTCCAGTTGCTTTAAGTGCAAATTTACTTAGTTTGATCTTTGCTGTTCTAATCATCTTTGTAATAATAGCAGCAATATTAAATTTAGTTTTCAATAGCTCCCCTCCACAAAAACACCTAAACTCATACAAAACAAAAGATTTTGTGAAGAAGGATTATTTTGCAAAGGGATTTTTCAAATTTAGAAAAGTATTCAGGAATATTAGACAATCAATAAAGAATACCTTAATGCCATTACTTTTCGGTTTTGGTTTAATCTTTACCATTTTACTTATTGCCTTATTCCAGAGAGATCCGGAATGGGTAGCAGGAGGTATGTTGTTAAAAATAGTAATAGCAACAATCTTCATTGTAATGGGAGTGATTGCCTTCTTTGAAATCACTGTTTATTTACCAACGAAGTCAAAAATAAAGAAAGCATTTGTTAATTACAAAAATACTCGATTAAAATTTGCTCTTATCACTTTATCAGTATTTGTTAGCGTTGGGATAACTCTAGCAGGTTGCTATCTATTATTTTTTATTTCAACAAGTAGGCCTTGGAATCCAATTTATGCTTTCCCTGGTTTGCATACTAGAAGGTTTTTCAGATTTCTTATATACTCCTTCTATTCGATACTAGGAATAATTGCTGGAGTAATAGTTCTCCTTGGTGGATTCATCGGTGGAAGAATGACAAAAGATACTATGAGTGGTCTCCTATCTGGATTTTGGGCAGCAATTTTCTGTAATATCTTGTTTTATTTTGTGCTTCCAAGTTCAGGCTTAGATGGGCAGAAATTATTCATACCAGCTGTTGCTTTAACATTTTTAGTCTACAGTTCTTGTTTGGGACTCCTCGGAGGATATAGTAGTTCGTTTAAACACAAGCGAACGAAAGAAGAAGAGTTGAGAAATGTAAAGCAAAAAATTAACGAAATTGGAGAGATTGTAGAGAATGAAAAAACATAAAATCGCAGCAAAATCAATTCTAATAATTTGTATCACTTTAATTGTAATTTATCCTTCTTATACAATGAGTTGGTATGAAGACGGCAATCAGTATCCAATACAAGCATTTTCAACAACAAAATGGTTAGCATATGAAGCTTTACAATTAGCAACTAAACCTTACAAGTACCAATGGTTAACAAATCTGTGGGGAAATCATCTAGATGCTTTCTTTTCTGGTATTGCTGCTCCACGTGACAGATTGATGGCAACTGGTTACGCAAATACAAATGATTATGGTGATATAAGCGATCTTAGATTATTTTTAGATGAAACTGGTACAATTGTAACTGAAAATAATCTGTCTGTTCGAGCTCAAGTTGAATATGAGAAATTAGTAAATGAATTGAATCAAACAGAACCAGATGATGGACTATGTGCTTTTTATGCTGGTACAACTGCTCATTATATTTCACAAGCAGGAACTTGGGGCGTAATTTGGAATGAATCCACAAGTTGGGGTTCTATAGCTAGTTTCCAATTATACTGGAGTACTTTTGAATCACAAATCGAAACTGGTATTGCAACAAATTATGCTATGGATCCTATAGAATGGTGGACACAAGATGAATGGAACAATACATACTTCAATCTAAGTCCAACAGTTGGTGCTCCTAAAAACGCTAGTGAAGCAACTATTCAGCTAGCAAAAAATATTCATCCTCTTGCAGAGGACCTCGGAAAGAATTTCACCTCACATATTTTAATTGATACTTGGACAGCAACTTACTTAGCTGATGTTCAAGATTGTTTAGAATACTCTGTAGAAGCAATTTTCTCTTTCTTACAAAATGCTCTAATTGAAGTAAATTGGAAATACATTGATATCCCAATAACATCAAGTCATTATGATAACGAAACAGGTCTTCTCTTTGTTGATGAATTCCAAGTAAATTATACTGATATATCAGATAACACATTTATTTTGAATGATTCACAGGTAACGAAAGCAAAATTAAAGATTGGAATTTTTCCTGATCTAAGTGAAGGACTCCCAACTTTAAGTCCTGATGATTACGATTTGGAATTTAATCCCGGAACAGAGAAATGGTACTTTCCAAGTACGCTATTAAATGGAACAGTTGCTAATACTCTGCATAAAGTCTACTATGTTTTTGATATGATTGGTACGATTGAAACTTGGAGTGCGGGAAATGAAACGTTCTTTGTTGACTATTTCTATGTTGAGTTCACAAGCTTCAGCTATCAGTACAATTCAGCAGATTGGTCTCTCGATATCTTTAATGTTAAAGCAATCTGTGAAATTACTGAAATTGGAATAATTGATCCAACTGATGTTTCAGAAGCAGAATGGGTTCTTTACTTTAAAGCTGAAGGGGCTGTGCTACCTGGAACAGAACCTATGGGTGTACCAGTTATAGATACAGAGAATAGAGAAATTAAAGGAAACTTAACTTATAATAATATAACTCAAGATTGGTCGTCTCTAGACAACGATATAGGCTGGGTACTTACCCCTTCGGGAGTTGACAATTATGTTATTGTTAGATTCCAAATTGATTTTCTTCCGATTGGTTATATAAGAAACAACTCTTATGGCCAATCAACTTTTATTCCTTGGGCACAAGCAACTGGTACGCAATATTTTAGAACAAGATCTCATATTATTTCTGTTTCACCGGGAACATATGAATTTGATTCAGAAAATCTGATACTAAGTATCTATAATATCACCGCAAAGACCGATTACAATGATGCAACTTATGATGGAACTATAGATTGGTACCAAATCCATGAAAAAGAAGTACCAGCATTTATGACTGATATAAGATCAGCTAGTTGTAGGATTTATACTCGTGAAGGAGTAGCTTCAAATGTACCTCCATTAGGACTTAACGATTTATATTGGGATACAGTCGAAGAATATTGGTATGTTGAAAATCTTGATCTAAGCACTCTGCCTGGAGGACGATATTATCTTGGTGTGCGATTCCAAACATTGAATATTAATCTGAGTAGTAATACAATACAGCAAGTGACTGATATTTTTCAAATAAAAGGCGAAACACCAATATACATCTATATTTTACCTGCATGCTTCTTAATTGGATTAATCGTCGTTCCTATTGTTTTATACGTAGTCAAGATTAAGAAATCAGGATAGTTTTTCTCATTATTTTGGATTAGTACATAAAAATAACAATTTTGTTAACCATGCAACAGAATCTAAATAAAAATAAGAATAAGTTATTTAGTTTATAGTATTAGATTTATCAGATTTTTAATCAATTTGGACATAACTGAAACCTAATTTGAACCTTCCCAACGAAAAGACAACCATTCTCAGAGATTCCTTTAGTATTTTCGTGTTCTATGTTAAATAGTGAATTAAAAATGAAAAAAGGATTAGCTATATCTTTGATTATAGTCGTCGCAGGAGCATCTCTCATATTTGGATTTGTTTGGGGAAATGATTTTCAATTTACTAATAATCCCAAACTTATAGAACCAACTATAGATGGTGTTATTGAGAAAAATGAATGGAAACGCGCAGCGTATTACAACATTCCGTTCTATCTTGACGTCGACAATACAATCGACCCCCTTGAAGGAAAACAAAATGTTGATGGTTGGAATTATCTTAGTGTAGGAGAAGATGAAGAAAACTACTACATAGCTCTTGATCTTTGTTCTGATCGTACAAACAACAAAAATGACGAATGGATTTCATTCTTTTTGGCTAATAGAATGCCAGCAATCATGAATTCCCGACTAGGTTTTCAAGCATTGGTAGATTATGGTTTTGAGTATCTCTATTATGATGTCAATCAAAGTACAATTTTTGATTACTACTTAGGAACAGACATTGTCCCTCAAACCTATAATAGTATACCAATTGTACCAGAATATGATTCAATTGAAATTATCTTTGGGAATACAAGTTCAGACTATCTTGACTTTTGGTACTCCAATGATGCTAAAAACTACTCATTTGAATCATTCTATACAGATCCAGAAGGAACATGGGAACCAGGAGATTATATTGATATCCAATTTGGTATTGATGTTACAGAGAAATTCCCAGATCTAAACATAACCACATTTCTTACAGATTTGACTGATTTTCGAATAAATTATGTTTTATCATCAAATCTTACTGCAAGTAATGCTGATAATCTAAACAAAGCAGAAGCCTTCTATTGTGGAGTTGCAGAAAATGATGGGATTCCCGGTAATTTTACAGATGAAGCCACTTTCAAAAGTGACATGAATACCATTAATTTTCCAAATGGCTCAATAATCACAGGTAGTGTAGATCTAGACCATACAGCAGTCAATGCAACAGATGGAATGTTCTATTTCACAATTCATTGTTATAATAATTATAATGCAACACATCCTACTGCATTTAAATTAAACATGGATTATCTTGCACTTCGAATGCGAACAACCTCTATTGTTACTTTAATCGAGAACACAATCACAGATGGAAATTATGATATTGCGTATTCTTACGGTTCAAGCGTAATGTGTTCAGAAGATCATAGAATGTTTGAGTTCAATATTTCTAAATCGGAATTTCCTGTATTAGAGGATGAAATGTTGTATCTCTTCGTTGCAGGCTATGGAACCATGAGTTTTGTTGGCACAGAATTCTGGGCTTATCCTGGTGATTCTAATGATAATCCATTCCAAGGATTCATCGAAAACTACGACAATTTCCTAGCTTTTGATATGTCTATTACTTAGACATATTCTCTTTTCTTTTTTCTTAATTATTCTTATTTGAAAAAATGCAGAATTTTTATATTGGATATCAACAAAAAAATTATACCTTATAGTTTCCTTATTTACACGGATGAGGAAAAGTGTTACAGAGAGTTTCTAGATTTTTCAGATTTGGATTCCTTATTTCTTTATTTATTGTTGTTCTACCAGAAAATTCGATAAGCTGGTATGCTGAGATTACAGAAAATCCGCAGCTATCAACAAATCCTTCATTTTCTACTCATCAATGGCTAGCAATAGAAGCTCTCACATCATTCCCTGATGCTCAAATTCAATGGATAACTAATAACCTTCTAAGTTTTTGGCATGGTGTAGAGGCAGCATTAAATGATGAGGCTAGCATTCCCTATGGATTAACTAGTAATGATTACGGAGATATCAATAGTTATGTGTTATACCTTGATACATTAGGGACCAGCGTTACTAATGATTCTCTTGCTTTAAGAGCAGAAGAAGAATACAATAATCTTGTTTTTGAATTAAAGAAAACCAATGCTAATTATACAATAGCATCTTTTTATGCTGGAGCTCTTAGCCATTATGTTTCACAAGCAGGTGTTTGGGGAGCAATTTGGGATGAAACTCTATGGGGAACACTCGGTCAAGAGAATTGGACTAATTTTGAATTAGCAATTGAAAATGGAAATAATATTGGTTCCTTTCCTCTAATAGAGATTAATTTTAGATTCCTTAATTTCTCAAATATGAAAAATAATTACTTCAATCCGTCACCTATGAAAGTTGGATCTGTTGATGGTTACAATGCAACAGTTAACCTTGCTAAAAATATCCATCCCTTTGCTCAAGGGTTAGGTGATAATTTTAATGGATCAATACTTCATGCAGATCAATGGACTAGTTCCTATTATAATGATGCAGAAGCTTGTTTGGAATACTCAATAGAAGCAATTTACTCAAGCATTGAAACGGCAATTATTGAAGCAAATTTGCAGTACATAAGTCTGCCAGATCCAAGTTTCACGTTTTTTGATTCCGATGGACAACTAGAAATCCCTGAATTTGAAGCAACATTTTCTGATAATTCAAGCACTTATATTTTAGCTGAGGAAAACACAACAAAAGCAGAATTTTATTATTTATACTATGATCAGTCTTCTTTGATTATTTCTATGTCGGATGAAAACAATCAGTTTGAGTATAATAACATTTCAAAGAAGTGGTTTTATCCAAAATCTTTGACGAAAGGTTTGGCTTATAATGCCACACACAGTGTCATATATTGCTTCCAAACCACAAAGTCATCTTATATTTGGAGCAATTTAACTTTGGACACTTTTCACTTAAATTTCTTTAATATGTCATTTCCAGATTTTCATTATGAGTATGTACAAGAAACATTTAGCGTAAACATAACTGATGCTAATCCTATTCTAGAAAATAATCCTGGGTATGAAATTGCTAATGATTCAAATGTGAATTTAGCTGAATGGATTTTGTACTATGGGGCTCGTGATGGTCTATATCCAAATTATATTTTTGGAGTTCCTGTAATAGATACAGAATGTAATCCTGTTCAAGGACAACTCAAATATGATAATCAAACTAAAACTTGGTCTGCAACCAATGTCGATATTGGTTGGGTTTATACAGGTACAATCATCGATTGTTTTGTTGTAATTAAATTTAATCTTTCGAATTTGCCAGTTGGTACAGAAAGGGAGACGCCATATTCAATTTATTATTACAATTATGCACGACATCATGGAGATTATTTATTCAAGACAAGAAGTCATATACTAACAAGCACAAAACCTCTAATTCATTATTTCGAAAAAAGTAATACTTTAGGAGTCACTGCAATCACTGCTGAGCAAGATTACCAGAATATATCATTAGCTTATCATCAAATATTTGAAAAGGATATCTTTGGTAATGATCAAAGACAAGCCAAATGGCAGTTATTCTATTTTGATGGAGCGGAAACATTCTATACCGGAGATTTGGAATGGGATAATAATACAAATACTTGGTTTGTAGAAGAATTTGATGTGAGTCCATTGGGTGGACATGAGTATTATTTTAGGTGTCGATTCAGAACGATGAATTCTGAACCAAATACAGTATTTTGGGGGCCAATATCAGATTTAGTACAAATAAAAATGGGCTTTTCTTCAAATAATTTCTACATCATGTTAATTATTGTCCCTATAGCTGCTTTCTTCATTTATAGATATATGAAAAAAAATAGGCTATAATTCCTCAGAAAAAACGCCCTCTTTTGATTCAAGGATTCTTGGGATCCATTATTTTACCCTTTAATTTATCTGCTTCTTTCTTAATAGCTTTAATATCATAATTCTTTCCAAGTTTTTCATAAAGGAGCTTAAGGGAATGCATAAAGATTTGTGTAAAAGGATCAATAGAAAATGCTTTCATGTAAAATTTCATTGCTTTATCTAATTCATTTTTCTTTTCATATCCTTCTCCTAAAGAATGCCAAGCGTATGCATATTCTGGGTTTAGTTCGAGAGATTTTTCCCAACACTCAATTGCTTTCTCAAGATCATCCATACCCAAGTAGACATATCCAAGATTATTGTAAACATTATAGTTATTGGGATTTATCTCAAGAGATTTTTCACTATAAACCAAAGCTTCCTCGTAAAGATTAGTTTTCATGAATAACCAAAGTAATTGGGAATTAGCTAATTCATTCTTTTCATCGATTTCTAATACTTGTTTGTACATATGAATTGCTTTATCAAATTCAGCTATTTCAACATAGATTCTCGCAATATCAAAGATAAATGTGATATTTTTCGGTTCATATTCCCAGGCTTTATGATAACTCTTGAGAGCTTCATCAAACTTCTTTATATTATAATAAGCAATACCCTGACCCACCAAAACTTGAATCATATCTGGTTTTAGATCTAGACCTTTCTGATAATATTCAATGGCTTCTTCATATTTTCTTAAATCAAAATAACAATTACCAATTCTAATTAAAACTTCAACATCTTTGGGATTAATCTCAAGAACCTTTTCAAAGTATTCAATTGCTTGGTCATAATCTTTCAAGTTGGAATATGCAAGAGCAACATTAAAAATAGCATCCACGTTTTTTGGCATCTTAATTTGAACTTTCTCGTATTCAGCGATTGATTCTTTAAATTTTCCAGCTCTCAAGTAAGCGAATCCTAGTCCAAAGATAATCTGTGGGTTATCGGGTTGAATTTCTAACATTCTTTTCTGACATTCAACTGCTTTGTCAAATTCTTTTAACTCACTATAAGCAGAGGACATATATCTCAAGGAATTTATGAAATCTGGCTTTATTTTCAAAACTTCTTCAAAATATTCGATTGCCTTTTTGAAATCTCCCATGTTTCCATTAGCGAGACCAATGTTATGTAGAGAGAGATAGTAATTTGGTTGAATCTTTAATGCTTTCTTATAGCATTCTATCGCTTTCTTGAATTCCTTCTTAGACATATGAACATTTCCAAGGTTGTTCCAAGATGGAAAATCCTTTTTATCAATTTTCAGAATTTGTTCATATGTTTCTTGAGCTAACGTGAAATCTTGTTTCTGCTGATAGAGTTGAGCTTTTCGGAAAAGCAATTCAAGATCTACAGACTTTATTTTCAATCCTTGCTCAATGTATTCCAAAGCATCATCAAATTTTCCTATTGCTTTATAGCAAGTTTCAATGTTCAAAATTGCTGCTCTATATGCTGGATTTAGCTTCAAACATTTTTTCAAATTCTTAATAGCATTTTCTGCATCCCTTAGTTCCATATAAACTAAGCCAAGGCCATTCAAAGAAATATAATCCTTAGGTTCTATCAAAAGTGCTCTTTTATAGTACTCAATCGCTTTATCTGTTTTCTTTTGATATAATACACACAATGCTAGATTTGACCAACTCTTAAAATCATTAGGATTGATTTTTACTGCTCGTTCATAACAAGAGATTGCTCTATCTAAATCACCTGTTTCTTTCACACAATTTCCAAGATAAAACCAAATATCACTATGATTTGGATTTACTGCTATAGCTTTCTCTAAATTAGTAATGGCTTGTTTAAATTTTCCTTGATAGATAAATGCGATGGCTATGTTAACCAAAGCGTCAAGATGCTTAGAATCAAATTCTAATGCTTGCTTGTAATAATCAATCGCTTTATCCAATTTGCCAATGTAACTAAGGATAACTCCCATTTTAGTTAGTGCTAATGGGTCCTTTGAGTTCAAAGCTATTGCTTTTTTATATTGATTAAGAGCTTTTGCTAGCTCATGATGTTCCAAGTATGTATTCCCTTTACCAATAAGATTATCAAAGCTGCTGTTAGGATCCAACTCTATTTCCT
>DAOVPS010000157.1:0-7926 GCA_030629105.1 Candidatus Heimdallarchaeota archaeon | reverse complement strand
ATTAGCTTGGGTGTTACTCCTACTGAGTTTGCAATGCCAGTAGATCACGAAGCAATAAGGGAGAGAATAGAAAAGAGGGTCGTGAGGTGCTTTTCATGTGGAGAAGCAAGGACAAACATCAATGAGGTTTGCCCGAATTGTGGGATCGATACAGTTCTATGCTCTGTCTGTAAACTACCAATTAGTTTTGGTTCAGAACCTCTAGAATGCTACCACTGCCAACACGTAGCACACAAAGAGCACTTACTCGAGTGGGTGAAAGTAAAAGGGACTTGTCCTGTTTGCCAGCAAAAACTGGTTGCTGATAAGCTTGCCATCGCAGAGGAAAAGGAGTGATACATCTATCCATCCTAGGGGAAAGAGTAAGCTGCCCCTTCAAGCAATTGGGGGGTCAGCTTCTCCCATTTTTCTTCTTGAGTAATAAATCGCTATACGAATGACTTTGAATATCAATTTCTTTTATATCAAATAGTTTAATGTAAGATCGAACTATTTCATCCATATGTTCAATTTCTTCGGGATTAGTTGTTATCGCTTCAATTTCTACAAATTTTCCTAAACCCTTTACATCATCAATATTAAATTTCACATTATCAATGAAGTAAATCTCTCGTTTCTTCTCAACAGTTACGAGTTCTCCAAGAGCAATTTTGAGAAGCTCCTCTAGTTTTTCCGGTTCTGGAGTTTTGTAAAGGTAATACTCACTTGGTTTGATTCCTTTAATATTATCTCGAATATAATACACCAAAACACTTTCAATGGTGCCCTTGCGAATTTTCAATCTGCCAGTTGGACTTTTAAAATAAACATCGATTTGATGATCTTCTCCACCAAAGAGTGCTCCTTTTTTCTTCAGTATTTTCCTAATGCGAGCATGATCTTCACATTTAGCTTTAATCTCAACATCAATCACTTGTAATCACCGAGGATAATTACTCTTAAATTTCACAACTTACCATAGAGTTTTTTTACTATTTTAGAGTATTCCATCTGGATAGATCATGAGAGCTAGAAGAGTTTCGTTGTTTTTCTTTATTATCTTCTTATGTTTCATACCATTCGGTTTTAGCAGGCAAAAAGTAAGCATCTCAGCAAAGGCAACAGATTTGCCAAATCCAACTTTAAGTACTAATAGTGATTACATTTGGATATGGGATGAATTCGTTGGAGCTCCGGGAGACTTGCCTGGGAATGATGTGGTGAACTGGGGTCCGAGTTTAGGACCATATCACAATAGAACAGAGATTAAATCGAAACTCAAATCCTTAGAACAAAATTATCCTGAGTTGGTTCATCTAAGTGATATCGGTTTTAGTTATTTGGGAGAGCTAATACCGTTAGTCATACTAACAGATGAATCAGTAACCAGTTTGAAAAAAGAGTTCTTTCTAGTAGCTCAACATCATGCTCGAGAGATGATTACAGTAGAAAATGCACTATATTACATTGATAAGTTAATTTACGATTATATGAATGATGACGAAGAAACCAAAAAGATTTTCGAAGAGAGAATAATCTATGTCATTCCTTCACTCAATATAGATTCCTTAGATATTATGCATATTGTTCCGGAACAAAGAAAAAACTTGCATCCAATAGATGAAGATGGAGATGGGGTAGATGATGAACGAGAAGTGATATATGGTTATGATTCAAAAGATCCAGATTTTTTTGTAGGGGAAGATGCTATAGGAGGAGTGGATTTAAATCGAAACTATGCCTATCAATGGGATTATTTTATGGGGAACAGCCCAGAAAATTCTTCGGAAATCTATCGGGGAGAACACCCTTTTTCTGAAGTTGAAACTCAGAATCTGGCGAATTTCGTAAGGCAACATTACTTCCAATCTGCTGTGTCCCTACATTCAGGAATCGAAATGGTTCTTACTCCTTGGGCGTTTGATACCTCTTTTAGTTGTCCAGATGAGTTTATGTATTCTCAATTAGGAGCTAGATTAGCATCATTAACTGGATTAGAATTCGATGACTTGTATTCAGCTGCTGGAGAATGGGGAGATTGGATGTATGCTGCAAGAGGAATCGTTGCTGTTACGTTAGAAACTTTTAGTGGAAACGATTGGGCTTACATCTGGGATGGTTTTAATCCTCATGCGAATGAAGTAATAGATAATTGTCGTAACATTGTTTTTCCAGGTCTGAAGCACATGACAACTTTTGATCGCCCAGAAATAGCATTAATTCCTCTCGAGGACTTAAGCAACTTGATAACTGAGTTTCCAACTGAAGAATCACAACTCACTTTACTCCCTATTATTTCTATAGTGGGCATAATTTCTGTTATAATAACAATCAAACGCAGAAATAAAACTTAATTCATTGAAAAAAGAAGCAAAAAAACTTTTTCTTAATCTATTTTTTCAGAAAAAATTTTGTTCGAAACTAAAGACGCGGGACCGATTCGAGTAGAACCGCCCCGCGTCGAAACAGGAGATAGTCAATATTCAAAATGGCGTGCTAAATGGCATTATGCACGCTAAGTAACATTAGCTTTCCAAAAATATAAAGGTATTCTTCTAATTGATTATGAATTGTTTAACTATTTCCTTAACCAATTGATTAATCATTTCAACTAATTTTATATTGATTTAATCATTTATTATGACTAATTAAATAGATAAACATCAATACAAATAATAATACTCTGGATTTCAAGGAAAATTATCATTTTTAGTTCAATGCTTCTGGTAAATCGTCAATTCGTTTCAGAATAAAATAGACACCAACTGCGATTCCTGCAAAAATTAGTGCCCCAAAAATTATTCCCATGGCACTTCCAGCATTACCAAAAACAAACATAGCAATTATGCTACCAACACCGATTGCTACAAGCCAACCGACGATAGATTTCTTACTCTTAGCTGTCCTATTGTTAATAATTCTTTGAATTTCTATCATCTGTTTATCCTCGACCATTTAACAAATCATATACTTATTACCTATTATTAAAAATTATTGAACAAGAATTCCAAGTATCCTATGGTATTTTTTAAGAAAAAAGGCAAATTACCATATGTTTTTAAGATTCAAAATAAGAAAAAGATACATAGGACTTAATCTTTAGGTTGATATTATGAGTGAAGACAAGCTTTCTGCTTTAAAAAATTTGATTGATACTCCCAAGGGTTTGAACAAGTTGAAGATCTATGAGGGGAAATTAAATCAAGCATGTACTTTTCTTCTTTTTGATAGTCGGAAAATCGTGATTAATTCTGAAGCCTCTAGTAAATCTTTAGCAGAAGCTGCTCGTTTAATTCCCCAGATAAGAACCCGTGTAGAATCCCTCATTGATAGAGCTAGAGCACAAAACCTTCGGATAAGACCTGGAACCCCTGAGAAAACACAAAAACTAATAGCCAATAATAGTTTGCTCTTTGATTTCATCATTTTCAGTCGTGGTTGGGATCTAAAGGAGGAACTCAAGGAATTGGATTCCTTACTCGTTTTTGGAGAGGTTGAGAAGATAAAGGACCTAGCAAAAAAAGTATTAGAGCACATTCAAACAATAGATGAATTATTCGCACAAAAAGATCATGCGAAAACTACTATTCAATCCTCTGAGGATGTGGCAGCAATTCTGTTAGAGAGATTTTATAAAGAAATGGCAATTGCTGAACAAGCTGGAGCTTTGAAAAGTATCCTGAAACTTGACAAACCAAAATTCATAGGCAAAAACAAATATTATGATCAACTCGGAAATTTCATTTTGAAAATCGCAATGACTTTCGAATTAGAATCCGAAGATACTCCAATAGCGATTAGAGCAATAAATGCGATTCTAAATAGAGAATATCCTCGAGTAAACGCTGATTTAAAGGACATAATTAAAGCCATCGAGATTCTTGATGAAAATGGTCTGCTAATTTTGAAGCAAGATCATGAAGGATTGTATTGGATTCAATTAAGTCCATCTGAAAGTGAAGCAAATATTATCCTGAAAATGGCGGAAGCTAGAGGGTATCTCACCCTGGAAGAAGTCATCATGGAAACCAATTGGCCACTTGAGAAAGCATCAGATGAATTAGAGAAATTCGTGAAAGCAGGTTGTGCAATCAAAGATGCTAGCTATTCTTCAGGAACAAAGTATTATTTCCCTGGATTAAGTGAGGATGATTCAGAGACCTAGTAGGTAATCTCAATATTCAGAGGAAATTCAGGATTTTTGAAAACTATCAGGAGTATTCCTTCTTTGGTATTTACTTCCCAGTAATTGTCTTGAGATTCATCGCTGCTTCTGAATTTTTTGTCATTAACTAGTACTGTTTTAGGAATTCGGTTATCATATATTCCAAAATGTATTGAATTATTGGTTGATGGTAGATCGTCTAGATTTCCTTGTTTAGATACATCAATTGACATAGTCTTTCCTTTATCAACTCCATAAAGTGATAGGAAAGAATAATCTCCTTGCTCAAAAGCCTTAGTTGAACCATCATCTAAATAGACGTTACCAAACATTTCTTCATCCGGAAAAATCTCAATGAATAAAGGATAATCAATTGCTTTTTCTACGTTCTGAACTATAGGACCAAAAGGCATGATACTGCCAGCTTTTACGAAAAGTGGTAGTTGATCGATATCCACATCTCTTTGTATAATTTTCCCACCCTCAAGCAATTCTTTTGACCAATAATCATACCACTTGCCTTTCGGAAGATAAATATCTCTGCTAACAGAACTCTTTCCTTTAGCTGCTTTTGTGAGTATTGGAGCAACAAGCAATTTGTCACCCACAAAGAATTCAGTATTATGCCATTTCTCTTTATATGCTTCAGAATCAGATGGAAATTCCATAAATAATGATCGCATTAATGGCAAACCAGTGAGGGACGCTTCCCATGCAAGGGTGTAAAGATAAGGTATAAGTTGATATCTTAACTCAATATATTTTCTAATTATTTTTTCAGTTTCCTCACCAAAAGCCCAAGGCTCTTGTGAAACAGTTCCTTTTGAAGTATGATTTCTTACGAAGGGATAAAAAATGCCAAGTTGATACCATCTTGTTAGTAATTCAGCATTACAATCTAGAGAATATCCCCCTACATCTACAGTTACAAATGTTTGACCCACTAATCCCATACTAATTAGCATAGGTATAGTTTGTTGTAATCCAGACCAGTTACTATAATTATCTCCAGTCCAGCTAGCTGAATATCTTTGTATACCAGCATAACAACTACGAGTAAAAATAAAGGTCCTCAAATTGCTGCGAAACTTATCTGCACCATCTCGAGTAGCCATTGCCATACTCTGACCGAAAATATTGTGAGCATCTCGATGATTTCCTCCTAGACCATTCATATTGTGTTGAACGTCATCAGGTGCAGTTCTTTTAAAAGTAAAAGTTGAAGGTTCATTCATATCCATCCAGATACCTTCAATCCCAATATCAAAAAGTGACTTAAATTTAGTTCCCCACCAATCACGAACAGCAGGATTAGTAAAATCAGGATAGATACTCTTGCCAGGCCATACCCTGGTTACATAAGAACGCTCAACAGGCAATTTACAATGAAAATCATTTTTAATACATTCAGTAAAAACCTTGTAATCTTGATCTACCTTCAAACCGGGATCAATTATTGTGACTATTTTAAATCCGTCACTTTTCAGATCAGCAATTAATTCCTTAGGGTCTGGGAAACGATCTTTGTCCCAAGTAAAACATCTAAAGTCATCCATATAATCAATGTCTAAATGAATGCTATCACAAGGGATGTTTCTTTCCCGAAAATTGCGAGCAATATCTCGTACTTTTTGTTCGGGGTAATAACTCCAGCGACATTGATGATGCCCGAGAATCCATTTCGGAGGAAGAGGGAGAGTTCCATTTATTGAAGAAATTTGTTGAGATACTTCTTTTAAAGTAGGACCAGTGAAGAAGTAGTAGCAAATTGGTTCGGATTCAGTAAAATATTTAATGGTACTTTTTTTATCTTTTTTAGGATGAATCACAGAATAATGATGATTGTCATAAAAAATACCGTAAGCCGAACCATCATTCTTTACACTGATTTGAATTGGTTCGCTTTGATAAAGAGGGTCGTCATTCTTTCCATAAGTAGCAGGATCAGTATTCCAGAAGAGCATTTTCTTGCCATTCTTAATTAAATCACCAGTACGTTCTCCAAAGCCAATATGAAATTCCTGACTTGGTGAAACTTTGGTTAATGACCCCCAAGAACTATATTTGCCAAATGAGATTGCTTTTTCTTCGTTAACTATAATTTCCCCATTTATTTTCTGAAAAATAACTGTGGAATCACTTTCATTGATTTTAATCAATATATCATCTTTACCTGAGATGTTTTTATCTGCTTTAATTGTGAGAAACCCACGTTCTTGTTTTAACTTGACATTAATAGATGCTGGAGGTTCTTGGGATGCCCAAGAAATATGTTCTCGAGTAAATTTGTTCTTTGAAGCTCTTACACGCCAAATAAGAGGAGAAACTAATTTTAATTCTAGAAATCCATTTTCACATTCTATAGTAGCAATATTGTTTTTTGATTTAGAAGAAGTAATGCCACCAAGGGGAACCCATTGTCTTGGAATTCTTTTCTTATTCGTAAAAGGATAAATTAATTTCGAAAGTCGAGAAATTAAGAAAAGGATAAACTTACTAGATAAAATGTGTTTCTCTGTCGACATAAAAAACTTGTCGAAGACTTATCTTAAAACAATTTGGATATGGTAGTTTTCAGAAACACATGTTATATGCGATGCAGAAACCTTTTTTTGAAGACAGAATTAATGTGAATAACAATAGATGAAGAATTTGGGGTCTTAAAAAATTGGAACCAGACTTTTATCTGAGAGATCTTACTGCTGATGATTGGTCGAAATTTAAAGAAATGGACGAATTAATTTTTCCAGACGAACATATGATGGAAAGTAGTTACCTGAGTGGACTGTCTGGATTAAAATCGCAATCTATAATAGCAGTACATAAGGAATCAAAGGATTTCATAGGATACTACAAAATAGGCGTGTATGGTAACGAAGGACACGTCATGAGAATAGGGGTTCACCCAGAGCATCAAAGAAAAGGACTTGGTTCTCATTTGTTAGAGAGAAGCATGCTTCACTTAAAGAATGCAGGGTGCAAAAGCTACTATCTTTATGTGGAAGAAAAAAACGAAGCAGCAAAAGAATTGTATAAAAAACATGGGTATGAGGTAGACAAAAAGAGCTGGCAATTCATATTTCCCTATAAGAAATTGAAAGAGAAACCTCAAGGAAAGTGTAGACATGTTGAATGGGGAGAAATACAAATGATCTGCTTGAGATTCAACTTAAATCCGATTCTAATTCAACAATACTTTGGGAGGGAAAACCAACATGTCTTGGTTTTTGAAGTAATGGGTCAACAATTAGGATTTACAAGATTTAGCCCAGACTTTCCCGGAGGAATGCCCTTCATAATAAAAGATCCAAAATACGCTCTAGATTTTGTCTCACACTTGAAGACCTACATAACAAATCCTGATTTTAAAAACTTAAAAACAACATTTGATAATCAGGAAAGATTAGTGGAGCACCTCAAAAAAGAAAAAATACAATTGAATTATGAACTCCTGAAAATGAGAAGATTAGCAGATTAGAACAGGGGAAGAATGAACTATCTTCTGCGACCTGCAATTTGTGCTGCACAGATGAAGACATAGAATAAAACTCTAAGGATTATGTAAAGACTCCAACCTATATAGAAGAGCCACTCAATGGGATGCTTAGCAGAACGTTTTCTTTGAGGTGGTTGATACCATTTCCTTTCTCCATCAGCTGATGTTGTATGATAGCTGCCATAAGAATGTGTCTCTTGTTCAGTGGATTCAGGAGGAGAATAAGCAGAAGAGTAACCCGAAGGATCTGCAGGCATACTTGTTCCACAAAAACTGCAGAATTTAT
>DAOVPS010000125.1:0-9826 GCA_030629105.1 Candidatus Heimdallarchaeota archaeon | reverse complement strand
GTCCTATAAGGCAAAATATTAAACCTCAAAAGAAGAATTTAATACATGTAACATCTCAAATATATAGTAGAATTTGCTTTAGTTGGAGAAGAATAGCTTGATAAAAAGAGTGTTAATCATAAAGAATAATCACCCATTAGTCTATAGAAATTATGAACCTGGTGCAGAGCCTAGTCCAGGAAACTCTTTTGGGGATTATCAATCAATTGTGGAATCAATTACAAGTAAAGCTATACATGGTCAACAGAGAGAAGAAATTTCAGGAAATAATAAATTAGTGTATGAATTAGATGAATCGATTCTTTTCCTTGTTAGTACTGATACAAATGAAGTTGGTATAATTGAAATCCTCATTCCAGAGCTTAAAAACCTCTTTTTCGCAGTATTTCCAAAAGATTATATTTTAGAGTGGTCTGGAGATGATACCTCTGTTTTCAAAGGATTTGATTCCAAATTAGATCAATTAAGAAGTGCTTTTGAAAATAGAATTATGACAAAACCAGGTAGTAGAAGAATTATAGATACCTTAAGTGTAATGGAGCTCCCTCAAAGATTACAAAAAACTGCTTTAAAAATCCTTGATGCAAAAATAGCTTCCTTTGAGGATATTATCGAAACAACAAGTGTATCACCTCAAGAAGCAGTAGCAAACATACAAGAAATTCTGAATGCTGGATTTCTTTATACAACAAAGGTAGGTAATAAGGTATTTTATTCAGTCAAATCCTTTGGTGATGCAGCTCCCGCTACAACGGCACCAAGTATTGCTCCAAGCGTGACACCAACAGCTCCTAGTGAACCTGTTCAAGCAACAACGGTTTCTGAGACTCCGTTAGGAGTTGAGGTAACAAAACGGGATGTGAATAAAGGTAATATGCCTTTCTTAATGAAGCAATTCAAGAAGGACTTGGATAAAGTCTTTAATACAATTCTAAATAAGAACTTGCTTCTCGTTATACTCGATCCAGAAACTGATAAGAACCAAGTTTTGTTAAATATGATTTTGGATACTTTCCAATGTTTTGTTCCAGAACGTGAATTACGTATTGTGAATTTTGCTAATGATTTCATTCACCCAAGAGATGCTGATATTATTCGCATAGATAAAAACTTGTTACAATTTTACTCAAATGAAACATTGCTTGACATGGATAGCAAGAAAATCATAAATGGTGATAATTCCATTTACTTGGCAGATATTGTAAAAGAAATGGTTAAATTGAAACATCATTCAGAATGTGTTTCTCTTCTAATAAATCGTGTTGCTCTGATTGAAAAACTTGCTCAAGATTGGGCTAAAATAAAGAAGTTAAATCTGCCATCTGAGGATTTCATAACAAATGTGAGAACAAAACATAATCCTGCGATCATTGAAGTTATGGATAATGTTGCTGTTAATATCTTTATGGACTAATAGTTCACTTAAGAACTATTAGCAGCTATTATTTTTTTTTTCATCCAATTTTCAGCTATTTGTGCGCTATGTGCTTTAATGCTAATAGTTATAATTAGTAGTGAAGAATCATAGTATTAGTTGAAAAGGTAGATATCGAAATCTTTTTCACAGAATGAGAATTTAATCATAATTAAGGTGTTGAAATATGACTGATATTTCAGAAGTGTTGTCAGCTCTGAAGCGTGGGGATTTAACCGTTGAAGAAGTGCTAAAAGAGCTGAACGATTTGTTAGCAACCGTCAAGAAAGGTCTAGATGACCTCAAACAACCTATAGAGGATCTAGTTGAGTTCGAAAAAAGGCAAAGTGATGAAATATTACAATTTGATTCAAGCAATTTATCATTGTCACAAGAAATAACTTCACTAACTGAAGAAAAGGCTACTAGTGAAACTGTTCTTCAAAGAACTCAAGAAGAATATACTGAGACGACAGAAAAAAGGGTGAAACTTGAGACTAAGGTCAGAGAGTTATCAACAGAATTGGCTAATACAAAGAAACGGTTAGTAGCAGCAAATGCAGAACTAGCTGGTGAAACTGAAACTAATCAAAAAATAGTAGCTGAAATAAGTACTATTGTTGTATCTATTGAACAAAAAGTTTTAGGAATTGAAAAGCAAGCAGAAATGGAAAGAGATGTCATACGAAAATCAAAAGGTGAACGTATGGCTCTTGAATTTTTGATAAAGAAAAACCACATTGAATTCAATGAGCTTAAGGTTATCAACTCATTAGACGGTAGAAATAATACTGATATGGCAACTATCTCAAAAATTACTGGTTTATCTGCAGCACTAATAGCAAAAACTCTAGAAGGATTAGAAAAAAGAAATTTGATCTCCTATGATGGTTCAACGGGAGCTATAATCGTAACAGGGAGTCTGAAGCTTTAGGAGGGAAAAAAATGACTGATTTTGTAAATATCCGAAGAAACATAATCGCTGAAAAAGAACGACTCGAGAGATTAGCAACCAGCTCAAATCAGAAAATAGCTGATACAATTAAAGAGCTTCAGAATGCAGTGGAATTTTTGGATAAAACTGAAGCCACTTTCAAAGAAATGTCTCAAAATCTTGCTGATCGTAAGAGAGATGAAATTAATTGCAAAGATCAAAGGAAAGAATTGCTTTCAAATATTGAATCATTGAAAGAAAATATAGAAAGAGTGCAAATTTCAATCAAAGATGAAGAAGAAAAAAACGACTCACATGAAAAAGACATCTCTCAATTATCAGCAGATCTTAGTAATACACAAAATGAACTCTCATCTATTCAACATAAAATTACAAATCTAAAAGAAAATAATGACCTAAAAACTCAAGAGAAAACTGATGTAACAGCTAGAATGGAAAACCAATTAGCTGAAGCTCAAAGAGTTCTAATTATTCTTTCTGAGGAAAAAGAAAAAGAAGTACAACTAAGTCCAATTTTAGATTTCCTTTTGAAAGAAGTAAGAATTGATATTCCTGAAGTAGAGATATTATCAGTTTTAGCCTATCGAAATCAAGCTATGGGGTTGGATGAATTGAAACAAGCGGTTTCAAAAACACCTCCAGTTATTATCTTAAAAGTAATAAGAAGCCTTGATAGTAAGGGTGTCATCAAATACGATGAGAGACTAGACACGATAGAGCTAACAACTAATTTAGTTTAGGATTGGATTCGACAAAATAGAATCCATTTTTTTATCTTATGATACACATAAAGACAGCAAACTTGATACATTAGATGGATTTATTAATATAATTCATGAATATGATTTCGTAATAAAATATTGGCAAAAAACTAATTCATCATTGAAGAGGAAGATTTGTGTGAGTTTCTTAGCAAGACTATTCCGACAAAAAAAACAATTCAAAATCGCAGTAGTGGGATTAGATTCAGCTGGAAAAACTACAATGTTAAATTTCTTACGATTTGAAAAAAACATTGAAACATTGCCTACAATTGGTGTAAATGTTGAAGTTTTGAAAAGAGAGAATGTAAATTTAAGTATTTTTGATCTTGGAGGACAAATGCATTTTCGAACTCTTTGGGGAACATTGATGAGAGGAGCAAGCGCAATTATTTTCGTAATTGATTCTGCCGATAGGGATCGGATAGAGGAAGCGAAAAATGAATTATGGAAAGTTTTACTTGATCCACAATATCCCGATGCTCCACTTCTTATTGTAGCGAATAAACAAGATAAAGAAGGAGCAATGCCTCTCGAGGAGATTGTAAGAGCTTGTAATCTGGATGACCCAGCAAAAATGGGTAGGCGCAGCTGGCATATTCAACCAACAGTAGCAACTACTGGACAAGGTGTTGAAGAAGCGATTAAATGGATCGTAATAGAATTAGATAAATTGTGATAGTTGGGGGTATTGTTGAATGGTAGAAATCTCAAGACCTATGATCCTTCGGATAGGAACACCGAAAGTTGAAAAAGATATCAAAAAAATACACAAATTGTTAGTAAGTGCAGGATACCAGAAAATTGAGGAAGGAAAGTACGCACATAATGCAGAACCTACACTTTCAGCATTACTACATTTAGATGCGATTAAGGATAAAGAAGGAAATACTTTGGAAGAAATTATTGAATTAATTCTTTCAGATGCTGATAGTTATGTCAATCAAACAATTTACAATGCGTTGGCAACTGTTTTTCCATTAGAGTTAACAAAATAAGTAAAACATTGTCCATTTCTATTCAGTCAATCATTTATTCTTTTATCTCAAGCAGAATTTTATAAATTGAACAGTGGAAACTGAATATAGAGATGCATTAGAACGTAATTAAGGTCTAGAAGAAAATGCCGGAAGATGATTTCATAATCTCATTAGGTATCGAGAGTACTGCACATACTTTAGGAATAGGTATAATAGATTCTAATGGGAAGGAGTACAGTGATGTAAAATCATCCTACATGCCCCCGTTTGGTGAAGGAATTCATCCTCGAGAGGCTGCGAGACACCATAGTAACAAGGGATCATCTTTGATTGAAGAGGCTCTGAAAGAAGCATCACTCAAACCAAAGGATTTAACCTTAATATCTTTCTCAAGAGGTCCCGGAATGGGTCCATGCTTGAGAACAGGAGCAGTGATCGCTAGATCTCTCTCTGGTTTCTATAATATTCCATTGGTTGGAGTAAATCATGTAGTTAGTCATATAGAAATAGGAAAAATACTAACAAAAGCTAAAGATCCTGTAATTCTTATGGTAAGTGGAGGAACCACACAAATTTCATCTCTTGTGGATGATTATTATACAATTTTTGGTGAAACCTTGGATATTTCAATAGGCAATTGTTTCGATAAATTCTCTCGAGAAGTAGGAATTCATGATCCAAATAATCCGTGGCCAGGACCTGTTTTTGATAAAGTCGCAGCAAAAGGAAAAGAATATTTTGAGCTCCCCTATAGTGTGAAAGGTATGAGTGTAAGTTTCTCTGGATTATTAACTGCTGCAATACGACTTGTTAAAGAAGAGGGTGTATCGATAGCAGATGCCGCTTACAGCTTACAAGAAACAGCTCTCTCAATGCTAACAGAGATAGCTGAAAGAGCTATTGCCCATACTAGAGCAAAGGAATTATTAGTAGTAGGAGGATTCGCTCGAAATAAAAGATTTCAATCAATGCTTCGAGAAATCTGTGAGGATTGGAATTTGAAAATGCTTATTTGCCCATATCGATATGCAAGTGATAATGGAACAATGATAGCTTGGGGAGGAATTTTACAATATAACGCAGCTGGCAGTCTAAAACCAGAAGAATCTTTGGTTTTACCTGATTGGAGAAGTGATGAGGTAAAAATTATCTGGTAAGAGCTATGATTCAAGTAAAAAAAATTACGAGTGGTTGTAATGATAATTAAAGTAGATATTCGAAAACCAAAGAAAGAGACAATTAACAAAGCTGTAGAGATACTGGAGAAAGGAGGTATCATAGTTTATCCTACGGAAACGGCTTATGGTTTAGGATGTGACAGTTTTAATATACAAGCAATTAAAAAAATTTTTGAAATTAAAACAAGACCATCAGATCAACCTCTTTCAGTAATTGTAGATAGTCTTGAAATGATTGAAAAAATAGCTTTTATGCAAGAAAATGCCAAGCTTTTGATTGAGAAATTTTATCCTGGTCCTTTAGTAATTGCTCTAAAAAAGAAAAGCCTTATCCCTGATGTTTTAAATAAGAGTAGAATTGCTTTTCGCATTTCAAATAATGAATTTATTCAAAACATTGTAAGAAAATTAGGAAAGCCAATTGTGTCAACAAGTGCAAATCAAACTGGCTATAAATCTCCATATTCTATTGATGCTGTTTTAGAAACAATAACTGAAAAGGATGTTGATTTGATTTTTGATGCAGGATTATTAGAAAAAAACAAACCATCAACTATTATAGACTTCGTCATGCAATCTTCCCCACAGATAATAAGAGAAGGAGCTATATCTGCCAAAGAAATTTTTCAAACATTAAAAATAAAAGAAGAATACTGGGATCAACATATAATACACATAAAAGAATAATGTAGTAATTATTCTATTACTTCTTTGCCTTATCAGAAATTCCTTTTTCTGTGACAAAGAATACACATTCTCTATCGGGTAAACGTGAGGAATCATACATTCTAGCAATACGAGCTTGATCTCTACCTTTACGCAAAAGTACTCTTTGATGTGGTCGATGTGCCCAAGCAAAACCAAGTGCCGGATGTGGTGATTTATCAAAAAGACTTTCATCCATGGTAGCTATAACTTGATTTGTTACTACAATAGCAATATCATATTTCTCAATCAGTTGTTTCATTGTTTCAGCTAAGCGCATAATAGCTTGTTGTCGCGAAACTAATCTATCATCACCAATATATTCTGCTCGAAAATGAGATGCAATCGAATCAATTATGAATAATTTGATATTCCTTTCCTTAATTATCTGTTCGACATTCATAATTAAGAAGGTCAAATGATCTGAATTGTATGTTCTGGTTACAGCAATATTTCTTAGAAGCTTCTTTGGGTCTAAACCTTTGCTCTGAGCCATTTGTACTATTCTTGTAGAAGAAAATGTTCCTTCAGTATCAATATAATATACTCCTCCCTCTAAACCACCTTGTTCTGGAGGTAATTGAACATTAATACATAATTGGAAACACAGTTGGGTCTTCCCAGTTGCAAATTCACCAGATACTTCAGTTATTTCTCCAGTGAAAATGCCCCCTCCAAGTAGTTTATCTAATTCTGTTGAACCAGTCGTAATCTTTAGGCGCTTCTCTTCCTTTAACAGTAAATCCGCAGCAGAAACAGGTTTTTGATCTATATTAGAAATTGCTTCAGTTATTATTGTCTTAGCAATTTCAAAGTCAATACCGGTTTTTTCAGATAATTCTTCAGGATTTAACCAACTAAGAGATTCAATAGTAGTATAACCCGCAGACTCTAATTTGTCTAGATGTTCCTTTGTTACTGATTGTAATTCTTCTAATTTCTTCTGGAACAAATCCTAACACCTAATAGCTCTTTTTCCCACACTAGTGTTTTTTATAGGAAATATCTTCTTAATAACTATTTGTGATGCGAGGTATAAAATCCCACCTTATGCTCTCTAGGTTAAGAAAAGTGATTAGCACCAATAAAATAAACTAAACACTAAATGGTGGATAAAGGATTAATATTAAAATTACAGTTATGACCATTAGAATAAAAATAACTGCCCACACTATGAATGTATTTCTTAAAGTATCCGGTTTGTCAAGTAGTCTTAGCCTTAACGAGATAGTAACCACAAACATGAAGAATGGTAGGAATACAATGGGAAAAACTCGCTCATTTAATTCTGTTCCAATTAAGTAGAATATCATTTCAAGGATTCCAACTGCTAACCATGCGAGAGATGCGAGATCCATAATTTTGATTTCGAGTGGGTATTCTCTCCAGGCTGCGAATCGTACAGTTTTCTTAGGTTTGGAAATTTCAGTGCTACTCATCGTTATTCCTCACTGTTTATGTTCTGTTCTAGAATCGAATTTTCTTTAATAATCTTTAAATCTTTTTATGGGATTTTCTTTTAGATTTTTTAAAGTATTATATTTCCCCACCAACTAATTCCCTTCTTCTTCTCAATCTATAGATAATTGTCCCTACAATGACAATTCCATAAAACGTAATTGTAATACTAAAGATTGTATTTTGATTAATGTCTTTAAGAGGAAGAAGTTCAGCATTTGTTTCCCTTAGCTTGAAGAAAACAGCCATTCTCCTATCAGTAACAGGTTCTATAAAATATCCAGCCATATAGAATAATACTCCATACCAATCACTACTACCATGTCTCGCATATCCATATAACAAAGTCATGTTTAGAGTGCTGCCATAAGTCCTGAACACAACAACCTCATAATATTTGTTTAATATTGAAATGGATTCACTTCTTGTTGTGGTAGAAGTATAATTCTGTATTTTTACCGTGGAATTAAACTCGAGATCCTGTGGGAAAACCCACATTATTGTTGGAACAATTTCTTCTGTTCTGTCGAAGAAGTAATCCCAAAACAACCAGATAATATAGGTGTTTTCTGTAACGATATCCAAATGTCGAGTAAGTAAGTCTTCACTTCCACCTGTGGTTTCATTATAGAAATCTAAAGGTGAAACAACTTCAACATGGAATTCGCCAAAAATATGGGTATCATCAAGCATTGTCAGGTATTCAATAGACAAAGTTCCTGAGGCAGCAATTATACTGCCTGTAGATTGTGTGATATCATAAAGTAATTTCATCCCGACAAATGGGAATAACTCCTCTTCTTCTTGAGCATTAACTGTCATAGGATTTGTCTCAACAAATTTGCTGGTTAAATCTACAAAGAAAATACAGAGTATGATTAGTGAAACCTTAATGGTTGTTTTAATGGGAATTCTATTTCTAACCAGCATGATATTACTCACATTCACAAATATACTTACTAGCTTGTTAGTATTTATTGTTTCTATTAACTTCAAGTAAAACAAAACAAATGTAATAAAGATTATTACCCGACTTTCCTAACAACTAGGAAGAATTTTAACTTCGAAATACAATTACTCTATAGCTTAAGAAAAATTATGAGGAAGTAAAATGGGCCCAATTATTAGAGTGGAGAAAGTATCAAAAATTTTCGGAAGATACATATCCCGAGCCAGAGTGACTTCATTACGAGATATTGATTTCACAATAAATAAAGGTGAAAGAATTTGTTTATTCGGTCCAAATGGTGCAGGGAAATCAACTTTAATGAAAGCAATAATGGGTTTAACAAAACCATCACAGGGCCAAATCTACATTAAAGATTATAATGTTCGATGGAACCCGCTAAGAGTGAAACAAAGCATAGGTTACTTGCCCTCTGAGTTAAATTTCTATCTGAATACCCCTTGTAAGGAATCTTTAATTCATTTTGGAATTTTGAGAGGTCTTTCCAGAAAAGATGCAAAGCAAGAGACTGATAGGTTACTAGAATTAATTGGCTTAGCAAAATGGTGGGACTTACCACCAAAATTAATGTCCTCAGGTATGAGACAAAGATTTAGTCTTTCATTAGCAATTATAGGTGATCCTGAGATAATTCTCTTTGATGAACCAGTCGCCTTTATAGATGTTCAAGGAAAATTGAAAGTCTATCAATTAGTACAAGATTATGTTAAAGACAAAGCAAAAACAGTCATCATGTCCACACATAACATCCAGGATGCTTTAGTAATGAGTGATCGTTTAATCCTCATGGATAGAGGCCAAATAATAGTCGATGGACCAATTACAGAAGTTATTTCTAAACGGTGCAAATCTATGGAAATTATCTTATCACAAGATGCTCCCTCTAAAAAGGAAATTGTAAAAGTTATTGGAGAAGAAGATTTCGAGTTCTCGGGTAGAAAAATCTTAGTGCGATCAGAAGATGCTTTGCAAATTAGCACCTCAATTGTAAATCGACTCCAAGAGAGTAAAATCTCAGTATTTTCATTTAGACCCTTTGTAGAACAGAGAAGAACTAAAGCGGAAACGGAGGAATCTTCCTAGGTGATTAGTGATGGATACAGATTCTCATAAACCTCAAAAAAAGAACTTTTTCAGTCGTTTACTTATGCAAATCACAGAAAGAAATCCTCTCCTAGAAATCAGGGAAACAAGTGAAATAGTAAGATACGAATTTAAAAGAATAATTCTAACATTAAAATTCTTCATTGCCTTATCTTTTGTTTTGCTTCCCGCAATAATATTCTTGAATTCAATAGCAAGCGATTATGAAGCATTACTACTAGATTTTGGAGTAGATGCATTTAGAGCGTTCAGCGCCGCGGGATTTGTGAATATTGGACAATTCCTCCTACAAATGATAGGAATT
>DAOVPS010000105.1:0-11339 GCA_030629105.1 Candidatus Heimdallarchaeota archaeon | reverse complement strand
GACCAAGAATTAAAAAGTATATGTTTTCTATTGTATCAATAATCGAAATCCATGCAAAACAAGCAATTTTTTCAATGAATTCACTTAATTCATTTTTTAATTTCTTGATAATAAAAATACACATGTTACTTGATGCAACTCCAGCTAATGAAATATTGAATCGAAAATCAATTAATTCCATTTCAAAAGCTCTATTTTGTAATTTATTAATGAAAGAGAGACATTCTGGTGTCTTATTTAAATCATAACCATTTTCCTCAACAAATTCTTGTAATTCGGCCATATATGCACCAAATAAACCAAATTGTGAAAGACTTTTTGATATAATAATTGATATATATTTTAGCACATTTTCATCCTTTTTCTCTACTAATTCCTTTTCATGATTTTTATGGTGGAATGTATCCCACAAAACAAATCTTGTGGATTGTATTTCTTCATCAATAAGTTTCTTAAAATTTATTAGAGTAGGTTTGAAAGGTTTATCAACAATGGTTGTTCTAAAAGTGCGATTTTTAATGCTTTTTAACACAAAAGAATAAATCATACCCTTTTGTTTGTATTTAGATAATTTTCTAGCTATTTTCTCGGAAATAAGATGTGGACAATGAATCAATGCATATTGAAATTTAAATTCTTCATTACCACCTTCATAAAATTCTTTAAAATATTTTATTTCAAATAAATCATCATATATTCCTTCCATATATGCTTTAGAATAACTTGAATAACGTATTATTAGAATATATGAAAATAAACCTAATCTTGAATAGTTTTTCTCTAAACGCCATCTAGTATAATATTTGGAGGAAAGCTTTGCTATTTGTCTAGTAACTGTTGATTGATTAATATTCAATGCTTCAGCAATTTTAATTGCTGATGCATTTGAACCATGTTCTATTAAACTCCTCAATACTTCTGTTGTATTTCTTTTAAGAAAAATCGGGGCGGTAATTTCTTCAGGATCCTTTAACAGATATCTTCTTAAGTCATCAAGGATTTCTTCAGATTCAATATCATCTAATTCAATATCCTCTATGAAACTCATAAAAGTGTTATATAGCATTTTATAAGAGGTACCTTGATTTATTATGTCTAATAAGGAATAGATTATTGAATGAATTTCTTCCTTATAGTGGCTTTCTTCATTCTTTATAGGTAACAAAAATCTTCCTTGTATAGGTACAGATTTTATTTCACTTGAACTTACTGGATCTTTCATTTGTAAATAACTCAATGCAAGTAAATTTAAAAATAAACTTATCAAGACTGATTGATTTCCAAATAATAGATAATCATCAAAAAAAAGTGAAAAACATTCTCTAATTTGAATGAATTCTAAAAAATGAATGCCGAGAACTTTTGGTTTAACATTATCAATCCACAAACCAATAACTAGTTTATTTTTTTCTCGAATAACACCGAAATTTTCATAGTATTCTGGAGCATCACCAAATTCAATCTCAAAATCTTTTGGATATCTTATTGGTTTCCAATCAGTGTTTTTGATAATGTCTTCAAAGATTAATTGAATATCTTTGAGAATATCCTTTGGTTTTTTATTATTACTCAAATTAATCTATATAATCAACTAAACTATGTAATTTTAAGCTTTCTTTAGTAAAGAAAGAACATTAAGAAAAAATAAAAATGTGGAAAAAGGAATAATTCCTTATCCGTCATCTGGATTTGAGTCTGATCCCCAACCGCCACTTCCTGGGGCAATTGCGTGTTTAGCTGCTAATCCACCAGCAAGAAGTGTCAATAGAAACAATGCTATTAATACAAATTTTATGTTTACTTTTTTCATGTTTTAGTACTCCAAATATAAGTAATTTATAATAAAATGAACTATATTAGAATCTGAAAAATGAAAAAAATGCTTGAAAAAAGAAAAATTAGGGGAATTCTGTCGATAGAAAATCATTCTGCTTCTTTTTCTATTCGTTCTGACTTGTCACCAAACTTTCGTTCCTCTTTTGCAAGTAAGCGCTTAATGTTTTCTCGATGCCTGAAAAGGATAAAAATTCCTGCTAGCAAGCCACCAACCATTAATGGTATACATGTTATTATGGGTAATTTCATAATGAAAAATGTCTCTAGAAAGATAAAGATTGGTAGTGTTGGAGTGGTGACTATGTTTGCTAAAGAAGTGTATCTTGTTGTAAACACAACTGTAAACCATACGATTGCTAATCCTGCAGCAGTTACTGGAACAAAACATATGAATACCCCAGCAGTTGTGGCCATTCCTTTTCCGCCTTTGAATCGTAACCACACAGGATAGTTGTGTCCTAGTACTGACATTATTCCTGCTCCCACCACTATTGCTTGGGGTAGTGGTTCGGTAAATCCGAACGTGTACACAAATCCTGGTCCTTCTGGTGGATTAATCACTACTAAACCTACTATTAATCTTGCAGCCCAAGCTACAACTCCCCCTTTTAGGACAATGTCTCCGAAGATCGTTAGTATAGCAGCTCGTTTACCTAGTAAACGATAAGCGTTCGAAAACCCAGTGTTTCCACTCCCAAATTCCCTAATATCAATCCCTTTCGTTATCTTTCCTAAAACCCATCCCGTTGGAAAACTTCCAACTAAGTAACTACCTACAAGTAGCAACACATATGTTGCCCAGTCTGGAAACGCCATTTTTATTACTACTTCCTGTTTTCATCTACTTTTGTATGGTTTCTTAAAAGAGTTCTTATTATACGCACTACTTTTTCATATATGTGAAGAAGAGTGATCCAGGACCTAAATGTGCCCCTACTACTGGTCCTACTAATCCAGTGTATTGGGGTTTGCATCCGAATGTCTCTTCTAATCGAATTTTGAACTGGTTTGTAACCTCTGGCATATCGCCATGTGTGAGAGCGATTAGTGATGTCGCATCTAATCCTTCCTCTTTCATCTGTTCGATTATCCAATCCATTGCTCCCTCTCGACCTGGTACTGTTGCTAAACTATCTGTTTCTCCTTCAGTCACAGTTAGTATGGGTACTCTTCCTAGTAATTGCCCAACTAATCCTCTTGCTCTCCCAATTCTTCCGCCCCTCACTAAGTATCTTAATGTGCTTGGGAATCCAAGTACTACTACTTTTTCAATTGCTTCATCTATTACTGCACAAACTTCGTCAATATTCTTCCCTTCGTTTACTGCCCAAGCTGCCTTTAATATTATAAGTCCAAGTGATGCACCAGTTGTCAAGGAATCATACACTCGAATATCCATATGTAGTAGCATACTTCTCGCTTGTCTCGCGGATTCTATTGTTAAACTCATTAAACGAGAAATATGTATTGAGATAATTGTTTCAGCTTCATCGGCAGCATCCTCATATGCTTCAAAAAACAGTGCAGGTGAAGGAGGATTTGTTGATGGAGTATCCTTTAATTTTGGCATTTTTTCATAAAATTCTTCTGGAGTCAGGTCTATTCCTGCAGTGAAAGTCTCGTCATCCATATAAACTTTTAATGGAACTACAATAATGCCTAGTGCTTCTATTACCTCATCTGGTAAATCACAAGTACTATCTGATACAATTTTAACTTTTTTAAGAGACATTTATCATCTTATTCCATTAAGGTCTGCAGCTTTAGCACTTATCCTCGAATAAAAGTTTTTAGTTAAAAAAAGGTATTATTTCCGCCCAATTTCTTGGGGGAAATTAAATTTCAATTCAGCTTGCTTCTTCTACGAACAAGAATTCTCTATGTTGTTTTGTCATATCATCGATTTTTAGTCGGGAAATTGCGCCGTGTTGTTTGCAATGCTTTATTACTGATTTTGGATCATTTGTGTGTATGTGAACTCTTATCATATCATCATTCTTTGCTACGACAAGTGATCCGCCCATTTCTCCTAGAAATTCTCTTGCGTATTCAGCTGTCACATCTACTGATTCTATGATAAATTCTGTACAGAATTGGAATTCATCATCTTCTTCTGTGTCTTGTGCTATTGCTTGAACTTCGATTGCTTCGCCAACATCATCAATGTCTTCGTTCTTGTAGGCTTTTATCCATCCTTCCATTATGTAGACGAATCCTTGACCTCCAGCATCTACTACTCCTGCTTTTTTAAGCACGGGTAATAGTTCTGGTGTTTTCTCAAGGGTTCCTTGTGCTGCATCATATGAAGTATCAAGCATTTCGATAAAACTTGAGCCATTTTTCGCAGCTAAATTAGCTGCTTCTGCAGATTTTCTAATAACAGTTAGAATAGTTCCTTCTTGCGGATTAAGTACCGCTTCATATGCTTTTGCTGCTCCATCAACAAAAGCTTGTGAGAATTCGTTTGGTCCTATGTCCTCAAAGTTGTTCAAAGAACTGCTAAATCCACCAAAAAATTGTGATAATATAACACCTGAATTACCGGTTGCACCCATGAAAGATCCCCGAGCAATTAAAGAAGCTGTTTCTTTTGCAGAGGAAGAATTATTATTTTCTAATTCTTCCATGATCGCTTCAACTGTTAGATACATATTTGCTCCGGTATCACCATCTGCAACTGGAAAAACGTTTATTGCATTTAAGTGTCTACGGTATTTTTTAAGTAGATTTGCAGCAGCTTGCATCATGTTATTTAATAACTTGCCACTGAATAATTGGAGTGTTGCCATTTTTTTATTTCTCCTGTCTATTTTCTATAAAATACTGTTTTTAATCAACTACTAAGGATTATTTAACTATGTCGAATTTAAACATTTCTTTTACGACTAAAAAATACTACGAAATCGCACTAAAAGCTACGAAAATCGCACGTCCATAAGCGAAGTGGGGCACAAATATAGTGAAGTAGGCGGTTTTAGTGCGAATATCGTTAGAATTTATACGATAAGTTTTGTTTTATGTTTACTTTTTTATTAATGAAAAGAGATAACTTATCGTTTGTCTATTGAATCTTTTAGACAAATTATGAATAAATAAAACAAATCCATTTTTAATTAGGAAAATATTTGCGGTTTTTTTTGAGAATTACTGTAAAAGTGGATCACATTATGAAAATTTTAACAAATCTTTTGAATTAAATTCAAAGATAGTGTGTTATTATGAAATTTGGTGCTCATGTCTCTATTGCAGGATCTATTGAATTGTCAATAAAGAGAGCAATGGCTATCGGATGTGATACCTTTCAAATTTTTACTCGTAATCCCAGAAGTTGGATTGCAAAAGAGTTAACTGAAGACGTGATATCAAAATTCAGGAATAGTGTTTTGGATTCTAATTTGTGGCCTATATATGCCCATATGCCTTATTTACCAAATATTGCTAGTCCTGATACAGAGATGTGGAATAAATCAATTTTCCACTTAAAAGAAGAGCTTGTGAGATGTGATTCTCTGAAAATTCCATACATTGTAACGCATCTTGGCAGTTCAAAAGGAGCAAAAAAAGAAAAAGGAATTTCAAACATTATTAAAGCATTAAACAAAGTATTCAAGAATTATAAGGGAAAATGTGTGATACTTCTTGAGAATACTGCAGGAAAAGATGGCAGCCTTGGATCAAGCATTGAAGATATTTGTGATATTATTTCTAGGATAAAAAAACAAGAGAAAATAGGTTTTTGTTTAGATACTTGTCATGCTTTTGCTTCAGGATATGACCTTAGAAAGTCAGAAGTCATTACTGAAATTCTAAATGGTATTGATGAGTGTGTTGGTTTAAACAAGCTTTTATCAATTCACTGTAATGATTCAAAATTTGATTTAGGATCTGGAAGAGATAGACATGAACACATTGGTTTAGGAAGTATTGGAGAAATAGGCTTTAAAGCTCTTTTGAGGGATAAAAGATTAAGAAAAGTTCCTTTTATATGTGAAACACCCATTGATGAAAGACGTGACGATAAGGGAAACATAGAATATCTCAGAAAGCTGCTTAAGAAGATTTAAGCCCATAATAATCAGTTTATGCAAATACATCATATGTACTGGCTTCTCTAGCAATTATCGGCGCTAAATGATCAATTTTCTTAGAAAATATTGGATTCATACTTTTCGCTATTGTTACAATAATGCTCATCTTTTCACTATTGAACATAGGTGCAACGGTACTAATATCTCCTTTTGAGACTTCTTTTCTCATTGCTAATTCCGCTAAAATACTTGCACTTGTTATGATCTCGCTGATTTTGTCATTTACTTTCTGTACAACTGCACTTTCATCAATACCACGTAAGCTTGCTAAGAGATCTTTACAGAATTTGCTATGTTCTCCGCCGGTAACCTTACCTTTTATAAGGTCAACAATAACTGCATCGTCATATGCTTTTGCTATGTTTCTCTTAGTACCGATTAAATCAGCTTCAACTATTTGATTAGTCCAAAAAACTTTCTTCAAGTCTTTGTGCGGAGCAAATATCTCAAGACTAGCAATTGCTATTTCCGTCATAACTTCATCACCAGTTACGACAACAGGTCGACCCATTAAAATTGCCAAAATTGCTTTATCTAAATCTTTCTTTATTACTTTATTGAGAAATTGCATACTACCCTTTGTTTTTGATTTTGTAATGGTTATTTTCCTTGAAGCATAAAATTCTTCAATTTCCACTTTATAGGATTGAACATCTAGAAGATCATCAATTTTTTGTTTAACTAAATTTGGCATCGATTTTCCAAAAACGTATCTTTCTCTTACTAAATTGCTAACTCGTTTGCATTGTGTTGATAAAAATGGTGCCAAACGATACATTTGCAGTTGATCTTTTGCGTCCATTAATATGATCAAAGAGCATGACCTCTGACCACCTCTTAATTTTGGAGCAGGTATCGTAAAGAAATACGAAAAAGCAATTTTTTCTTGTTTACTAAAAGGTATTATTGATTCACCACAAAGTTCACTTTTATTATCTGTGTGCAAAGATAAGGAACCAATCATTACCTTAACAGCAATTTCACTTGCAGAATGTTCATCTAAATGCTTACGATAAGCACTTATTGGGCCTATTGTATCATCAAATGTAGCAAAACACACTGAGATTGAATTATTTTGTTGCAATTTATCATTACCACTCTTATTCAATTCAAGAAGTTGGGGATTAAATGTCATTGAACTTCACCCTTATTATTTGAATTGTATAAACATATTAGTGAAATCAAAGACCTACCAGAAGGATGCATGCCTTTCATTTTTTGACAATATTGACAAGTGCTGCAGTTTGAAACAATTATTCCACCTTTCGTTATAGGGCAAAGAATTTCATTGAATTTGATTGGGTTTCCTAATGTTCTATTGGTAACTTCTTTTTTTCTTATTTCGGAAAAATTCTCTATGTTATGCATCAACTTCTTACATTCCCAAATATGTTTACGATTGATATTGTCACTCACAAATTATTTGAGATTTGAATTTAAAAACCCAAAGTTTTCACTTAGGAAAGCACAACTATATAATCCATTTTTTGCTCGCTAGGATTTTATACAATTTTTCAACGAATTTCGGATCTGTGAAATGAAGGACTTCAACTTTTCCCCAACCAGTGTTTTTTATTGTCTTTTTGATTATACCTACATGATCTTTTTTATTAGTAATAATTAAGGCGAGACCTTCTTTCCTCATTTTAAGAGTTGCAGTAGCAATCAATGCTTTTAATTCATCTTTTTTCTCTTGTTTAATAGAATAATTTTTAGTCTCATTTGAAATTAGAAAGCAATTATCATCCCATATGCAACCAACAATTGAAGGAAAGGAGATTTCAAAATCAAATTGCCATGTTTTCTTAGCCAGTCCAAATTCAATCCAGTTGACGAATTCTATTTTTCTAATAATTGTTTTGAATCTTTTTTTTCTGCATATGCGTCTAATTGTGTCGTTTATAATTAGCTTTTCAACAATGGGAGAGGAAGCAAAAACAGTAAAGGAACCTGTTGGGTGATGTATTTTTTTCTTGTATATTTTTCCTGTTTTTATTAATTTATCCAAATCAGTTAACGAAATCTTTGATTCATCAATTGCATTTTTATCAAATCCAATTCTCTCTCGATCTACTGAATTTTCATATATCCAACCATTATTAACTATGCTCTGGTAAAAGGCAAATTGGTATTCACTTAAAGAATCTTGGGAGAGATTACATACTCTTCGTTTGTTTACGCAATCATCAATTTGACTTACGATAGAATTACTTTTTTCCATAGGCTCAATTACTATTTCTTCATTAATAGCTAAGAAGCCAGGAGAGAAATCTTGACCTTCATCAATTAGTAGTGATGTTTCTTGTTGAGCAGATTCATTTTGCGAATCATTTGATATTAGAGCCAAAGTTTCTTTATCATTTTGTTCCGTCCATGTATCTATTTCAGAAAATAACTCTTCGATATCTTGATTAGTTTCATCTGAAAAAAGATTCGATTGTAATCTGGGCTCATCTTTACTTTCTGCAACTAATTCTATAGCATAATTATCTTGATTGTCTTCCTGTAGTAGACCACTCTTTTTATTTTTCTTCCAAGCAAATATAACAACAAATGTTTCTACAACGAGAAGCAGTAAAACTATGAGAATATTCTGTGAGATTACTTCTATTGGCAGAGCAATAAAAGATAAGGTGTTTGGAATAACATTGTATCCTACTAGAATATGCATAATAAAAGATAATAATAATAAAATATTAAAAATAAATAATCCTAGCAGAAGGTGTTTACTGGATATTTTCTCAAATTTAAAGAAAGCCATCTTAGTATACTCACAAATGTTAACAATTATTATTTAAAAAAAAGAAATAAAAACCCCAATTATTGGGGGTGTAAGATTTTAGCTGTGTTCTTAGACTTTAAGAGATCCTTTAACTAATTCTATTTCAGCTTTTGGATCAGCATCTGAAAAAGTTGAGGCAATAATATCCATACCGTCATCGAATTTATTTTTTCGACTTCGACCACGAACGATTATTTCTCGTCCTTTTAATCTTTGTTCCAATTTTACAAGGAGTGATTGGATTCCAGTATTCTCAATTTCATCAATTAGATTATCAGTGGACATATCGATGAGTTGTTCTGCCAACTCTCTGAAGAAAGTTATTCTAACACAACCTGTGCCATCATCTAATGCTAATGACATAAATATTGTTTTTTGAGAATCTATCTCTCCATGTTCATCACATAGCCATTTATCCTCTTGTTCGTTCACTTTCTTGCGACATTCAGGACAAGAATTGTAAAACATCTTTCCTTCGTAAACCTTTAAGATAGTCCCTTTTACTTCTGAGAATTGACCTTCTTCCAAATCAACCATGTCAACTCGAGTTGCCTTAGAGCTTCTAGTTTCATCTTGTTCCATAGGTTTAATGTCAGCTAAGTCCTTAGCTTCAGATTTTTTCAATATCTTGACTGTTGATAATGAACCGAGATGTATTTCAACCCCTTGATTACCTTCTTTTGTGTATCCATGTATAACTTCGATAGGTGTCATTTCTTCTAAGTTTTCTAACTCTACAGCTTTATCATCCCATGCAACAAGTCTAACAGAACCAGTTTTATCACTCAACCCGATGTTAAGCACTTTCCCCTCGGATCCATCCTTTTTCGGAAAGGTTCTGATTTCTTGAACTCGCATAACCATTGCTCTAACATTAACGTCGCGATTGCTTGACTCTAGTGAAGAAAGGTCTATGTAATCCAATTTTATCTCCGGAATTGCATCTTTCAATAACTCAGGATTAATTTCAATAATGGCATTTCGTCCGACATGAACTTCGGGTTCACCTCTTAATCCTAAGCGAACATAAGCTCCTTCTATGCGTATTACATCACCGATTTCAACTTTTTTGATATATTCAGCCATACTATTCCAAAGTGTTATTCTACCTGGACCAGAATTATCTCCAACCATCAAAGATCCTACAACACTGCTTGTACCATCTTTACGTTCAAATTCCCTAATACTACTAGTGCCTGTAATTCTACCAATAATAGAAATATTCGACATGTTTTCATTAAGGTCTACCAATCTCACTTCAACGCTAGGTTCAGAGCTTTTTTTCGCAGTAGAACTTATGAGACTGACACTTTTCAAGATTTCATCGGGAATATCTAGCTTAGCCTTTGGTTTCTTATTTATGCTCCCATTTTTACCGAGATGAACTTCAATTGTATTACTAATTCCTTGGCGTATATAGCCACCAATAATTTCAATGATTTCTTCTACTTTGTAGTTTTTCACTGATTCAGCTATAGTATCCCATAGAGTAATTTTGATTTTGCCAGTTTCATCAGCAATTTCCAAAGAAGATACTTGTCCTTCCGAGCCATCTTTTCTTGTGAAAGTGCTGACAGGTCTAATAGCAGTTATTTTACCGATTAAATCGACATCAACTTCTCCTAATAATAACCCAGAAATCTTTTTGGAATCAAGAAGTGATTTCGGAAAATCCTCTTTCGCAATATCTTTAAGATTTGTTTCAATTTGGGATCGAGAGTTTAAGTTTATTTCTTTTACTTGATCAAATTTACTCTCTTTTATATAAGCACCATTTATTTTGATTATATCACCAGAGGAAACTCCATAATCAGTGAATTGTCTTATTTGGTCATCCCATAAAACTAGTCTACAGAAACCTGTTTTATCTAATAAATGGGCATTTTGTACTGCACCCTGAGTTCCATCATTCCTAGTAAATGTTTTTGGATCATAGACATGTTTAATCATTGCAGTTATTGTTACATTATTCATACCACCCATTAAATCACTAATGGATGTTGGTTGTGGTTTTTGTATTTGTTGTGAATCATAGAGATTGATCTCTAATTCTCTAGCAATTATATGTGCAGCACCTTCAAGGGTAATTAATCCCCCTAATTCCTTAACTTTCTCATTAATGCGTTTTATTATTTCATCTTTGGAAAGTTCTGTTTCTGAAGTTATTCGTTCAACAACTTCATCATATGGCATGTTTAAGGTCATTGATTTCACCATTTTGTTTATTTTATATATCTCATTTTACTGTTTAAGACTCAAAGTTTTTTTAAGCCAATTTAGAACTTTAATGCAAAATCAATGAAAGAAATGTAATTCTTTTACTCAATCTGATTTCCAGATTGAGTTATTTATTGCGTTTGGTTTCGTTTGAGGTTCCAAGTTAAAGTTCTGAAATTATGTTGCTCTTTCTTCTTATTTAAACCTCCGTAAAGAGGTGACCGAAAGTATTTTTGGATGGTTAAGTATATGGAGAAGGTTTTATATTTTTGTAGCAATATCTTTACATGTTATTCACAATGGTTCAAATTCAAAAATGTGAATAGTGCGATAAATTACAAGGTTAACTCCCTTATTTGTACAAAATATAGGGGACAGGTTTAAGAGGCATATTAAATGAGAACTATATCATTAGG
>DAOVPS010000089.1:0-12477 GCA_030629105.1 Candidatus Heimdallarchaeota archaeon | reverse complement strand
ATAAGGAATTCGTAATAAATAGATGAAATTAATGGAAATTTGATTTGTAAATGAGTGCGTTTTTCTTGTTCCTTAACTACTCACTTTTTGTTAACGTTTATGTTAAAATAAGTTTTGTTAAATGACCATTAGAAATTAAATTCTAAAAAATGAATGTTTTTGCAAAGAATCTTCGAAACTACTAAAAATCGTCATTAGATATTACTTTGAGGATGGTTTTGAGATTCGTATAACAGGAGAACAACAAGTATGAAAATAATTTGCAATCCAGCTACTTATGGTGGGAAAGCCAGAAAAGCTTGGCCAAAAGTTGTTAAGGCTCTCAAAGAGGCCGGCTTAGATTTCGAAGTTGAATGGACTAAAGGAAGGAATGATGCTATTCGTATTGTCAAAGAATCCGTTGATGATCATGATGTAATAGTTGGTTACGGAGGGGATGGTACTATTAATGAGATTATTACTGGTATCGGTCAAACTGGATTCAAGACTACGCTAGGAATTATTCCTTCGGGAAGAGGGAATGATAATGCTTTCAATATACGACAAACCAATAAAATCGAAGATATAATTGAAATGCTCACAGAGAAGCAACATCGGATAATAGATTGTATGGAGATTAATAATGGTGATAGATATTGCATGGGAATAGCTGGGGCAGGTATAGATGGTTATCTTTCTGAGATCGTTCACGGAAAAAGCACGAGAATCATCTATAATATTGGTTTGATTCGTTCTATCTTAACCTACCGTCCAAGACACATGCGGATTGACATTGACGATGGACGTGTAGTTAGAGATGGTAAAGTTCTAACTGTTATGCTTGGGAATGGTCAAAGAGCTGGTAGTAAGAAAATGGTTGCCCCCAATGCAATAATTGACGATGGTTTACTTGAGGTGGTTATTATTGGTAACACGAGAATTCTTGAAACTTTAATTACCTCAACCAAGCTCAAAAATGGAACGCATATAACTCATCCCAAGTGTGAGATTATAAGAGGGAAAAAAATCGTTCTTAGTACAGAATCTGAGAAGAAAGTGCATGCACACGCTATGGGGGAATTACTTGGTGAATTACCTCATACATTTGTCTGTTTACAAAAGAAATTGAAAATACTTAGAATGTCTGATGAAATTCTAAAAAGAGAAGGATGGCATAATGCTGTCACTTTCTCTGATAATCTTTAAGGTTGAGAATAAAAAAAACAATCATTTCGATTCTTTACTTCTATCTCTGAGATTATTACCTATTAGTAGAGTACTGGAAGTTCCTTCTGATATCCCGGTACTTTTTCCACATATTGTACCATACAAATAAGCACCACCAATATCTGTATACTTGAATCGATTCCTTATTTCTTCAATTTCTGCTAAAGCTCGGTCAAAGTAAAAAGTGCTACGTCCGACGCAAGAAAAGATAATGCCAACTCGAGGATCCTTAATTCGTCCAGAGGAAAAGGCTTCCTTTATTGATTCTAAAGTTGCTTTTTTGGATTCCTCGGCATTTGCTTCAGTAACAAATATCTTAGAACCTTCTGGAATTTTTTGTGAAACCACTAGATCTGTTGCATCTCTTCCTCGAGACATTGGAAAGAGAATATCCAAGTTTTCAGTAATGGGATTTTTAATTCCAAGAGGATTTATCGCACAAATTTCATCCCGCATATCCGAAATCTCAACTACTGGTAAATTCAGAGTTTCAAAATAAACTTCAGAAGCAGGACGATTATCTAATGTTAGAAGATTATTTCCTTTTGAACTTGTTACAGAAAATTCTTTCTTTGGATGATATCCATGTTTCTGAGCCATTGAAAACTCTAAATCAGAGCGACCAAGAATTAAAATGGTGTGATTTTCAAGGAATTCATCTTTGAAGATAACATAACCAGTTTCATAATTGCAATCATCTCCTATCACTCCACCAATTAAGGGTATATCTCCTAAGAACTCTCTTAAATTAATGACTACTTCATTCGCTTTTGGATCGAGTTCTGTATCTGTTCCCGGAAGAAAAACCATACCGAAATCAGGGGTGATATTTTGAGGATTAACTGGAACAGTCATCTCTGATTTATGAAAAATCATCTTATTTCGCAAATCTTTAATGGCTCGCTCATAGAATTGCTGATAGACTTCTTTTGACCCAGAAGCCAGTTTCTCATTTGATTCTGTTGCTATACCAAACCTCATGTAATCAGTTGAAAGAGTAATTGCAATAACACTCTCTCTCCAATAACCAGAAGCGATTTCACCATTTGTCGAGCATCCAACGACAACTTCCGGAGAAATTGCTTGAACAATTCCATCAACTAAATCTGGAGAGGAGTATCTGGGAGAGAAAAATACAAGGCAGAGTGCGGGGTTTTTATCAAAAGTTTGACTGATTGCTCGTTCAACTGCAAGTTTTCCAGCTCGAAAAGGAACGTTCGTTTTTGCAGAAAAAATTCCACATCTAATGCGATCCATATTAATCAAATATCTCCGATTGATGATTTAATTGACAGTACCTATTGTTCAAGTCTTCCTCATTAATAAAGACTTTTTTTAAGAAAAGGAGAAGATTAATTATTGACAAAGCTTTTTCACATTAATCATGAAAGTAATTCCTGTAATGGATCTATTAAATGGCGAAGTCGTTCAAGGAAAAGGTGGTCGCAGAAACGAGTATCAACCATTTAGTGATTCCATTATATCAAATGACCCAGCACTACTTAGCGTTACCAATGCATTTTATGAGAAGTTAACCTTAGATTGGGTTTACATTGCAGATTTAGATAGAATTCAATCCACAGATAAGACTGAGATAAATAAGGATAGTATCATTGAACTAGTAGAGACATCTAACTACAAAATCTCAATCGATGGTGGTTGTAAGCAACTAGAGGATATTGAAGAAATACTTAGTTGGGGTATTGACCAAGTTATTATTGGTACTGAAACACTGAGTTCCTTAAAGGTTTTAGAAAAGGCTGTGTCAGAATTTAATCCTCAAAAAATTATCTTGAGTGTCGATTTTAAAGGTGGCGAATTACTCGCAAATAGTGAAGAAATACGCAAAATAAAGCCTATTGAAATTGCTGATATTGCAGGAAGTTTAGGATTAAACGCAATTATTGTACTTGAGCTGCAAAAAGTGGGGAGTCAAACAGGACCACTAAATGATTCTTTAATAGAAATTGTGGAGAATGTCTCAACAATTCCTATAATCACAGGAGGAGGAGTTCGCAGTATACAAGACTTGATTGTCTTAAAAGAAAAAGGCATCAAAGGAGCACTAGTTGCAACCGCATTTCATAATGGAAATATAAAGAAGAAAGATTTAGAGGATCTTTAGTATTTATCCGTGGGATACTCGAGTGTTTCAGATGGTAATTCTAAAATTATCTTCTTTTCATCTATTATTGATCCAATTCTAAATAGCTTCTTTCCGTGTTTCTCACAAATTTCTTGAAGTGTTGCTTCCTCTGATTCCGGAGTAATAACACAAAAACCAACACCCATATTGAAAGTTTTATACATTTCTTTTATTGAAACGTTACCCATTTTCTGGATTAATTTGAAAATCGGAAGTGGTTCAGGAAGTGAATCTAGTTTAACTCCCACAGTTATTTTTGCTTGTCTCATTAATCGAGCTAATTTAAGGAAAGATCCACCAGTAATGTTTGCTAAGCCGTGAATTTCAGCTTTATTAATCATCTCAAGAATTTCTTGGACATAAATCAAAGTGGGTTTGATTAATTCTTCCCCAAGATGTAATCCATCAACAACGTCATTTACAGTATGTTTCTCCAATAAGACGCTTCTTGCTAATGAGTAACCATTTGAATGCAATCCGTTACTCTCAATACCATAAATAATATCTCCCGGTTTAATTTTATCACCAAGAATAAGTTTCTTTTTCTCTACCAAACCAATTGCTGTTCCAGCTAAATCAAATCCTTTACCATTATGACCGCGGATGATGTCAGGTAAAGTAGCTGTTTCTCCACCTATTACTGCAATTTTTGATTGGATTGCTCCTTCAACTAATCCTCTAGCTATTTGATTTGCCATAATAGAATCAGGTTGTTCTATAGCAAAATAATCCACAAAAACAAGAGGTTCCGCTCCAACACAGATCAAATCATTAACATTCATAGCAATACAATCAATGCCAACAGTATCGAATTTTTCAAGCATTTCCGCAATAAGAACCTTAGACCCAACACCATCAACTGTAACCACCAAGTATTTATCAGGTATGCCAATATCAACAATCCCACCATAGTGAGACATCGCTGGTAAAAATTTGGCATTTGGATTTAATTTGAAGGTCTTTGGAAGTAATTTCCAGATTTCTTCAATTACTTCTCCTTCTTCAACAATATCTACTCCTGACTTCTTGTAAGTGGCACCTTTTTCATCCAAATCCTTCACCTCAGGTTCTGTATCGACTTCAGAATCAGAACCGGTTGTAGCTTTTTTACTCAATACATTTACCTCATTAAATGAGCAATTTATGGCATTGAATGTCTATGTCAATTGGATTTTATTTTAAACTTAAGTCTTTCTAAGATTATTAATTGGAAAAAGTGAATAAATTATTTTCTCTTTTTTATAAATTGATGAATGGATTTGAACAGTAATTCCTTATCAGGTCCTACCGTAACTATGTGCTGAGAATCTGGAAGAAGCACTAATTCTTTGTCTTTTGCAGGAATTAATTTCTGAAGTATTTTGTAACCTTCAGGATCTACACGGTCATCTTTTTCACCCTGGATTATTAAAGTTGGAATCATAATTTTTGATAAAACTTTTCTTTGAGTGTAATTCGAGAGTTTCACTATCTCATGAACAGCACTCATTGGATATCTGAGATAACTAATGAGATTATTATCTTTGAAGAATTGCTCAGTTTCAGTACTCTTAGAGAAGTAAGGTTTTAGGTATTTTAAAAGTGGAAAAGTAAATGCAACTCGAGAAAGCATTTTTGGTTTGATTTTTAGAAAAGATGAGATCAAAACTAATCCCTTTAATTGTTTTTCAAAATCAACAGCTGCTTGAGCAGCAAGCAAAGCACCCATTGAGAACCCAATCACAAAATCAAAACCATTATTTTCTTTAAAAATTTCACTTATTGAATTTCGCCAGTCGGCAATCTTCTTCGTTTGTAAATCCTCTGGAGTAGTTCCATGACCAGGAAGTAAAATTGAGTATATATCACATTTCTTCTTGTGTAGATAATCTCCAATAGGTCTTACTTCAGTTGGTGTTGCAGTAAAACCATGAATAAGAAGAATTTTCGGACCTTTAGCTTTCAAACGAAAAGGTTCAGCACCAGGAATAATATCGATCTGCTTTTTCTCATTCATATAGTATCAAACCACAGGCTAATTTCTAAGTAATAGTTCTATTGAATATAAAAAAGATTATTGATAAAAATAATGAAGGAAGAACAAAAGCAATTCATTCTGTTTTCTCTTTAGATACACCAATTGCTTTGAAAGTTGGAGCGGTAATTGTTACTTTGTTGGTTCGTCCCCAGCGTTCACGAACGAGAACATTTCTTTGCTCAAGTTTGAAGAGTATTTGAGAAACCTTAGATTTTGAATAACCAGTTTTTTCACATATCCTTCTTTGTGTAGATACTCCATCATCTTGATTAATTGCTTTGATGACTTCTTGTTCTGTCTTAGTTAGTAAGGAAGTAACTAATTGACTTTCAGCCGGTTTGAATTTAAATCTGTAAACAAGGAATAAAGTAAGAGAACCTAAAAGTATACCACCTAGTAGGGTTAGGATGTAAAATAACGGTTTAAGATTTGAGCTATCTGGTACATCTGTTGTACTTGTAACAAATCTAATAAGAAAAACATCATTATCATTCATATCCTTATTTTCAAGTACCCAGTAAATTTTGACTATTCCATCCTCTTTCACAATTCTCAGAGGATTTGGATAAACAGGTTCGGGTGGGCTTTGATCTAGAAGATCACTTTCAGCAGGCAAACACACTTCAAGTTCAAATTGCTGAGTATTTCGAGGATGAATAACTTCGAAATCCAACCCATAATATTCAATTGGTTTTTGAACAAAATAGATTACAGAATCAATCCGATATTCGATGGAAAAAACATAGGTTTCATTTGGAAATAACGGATATCTCATTGAGACATTGATCAAACTCCCAGTTGTTATATTAATTAGCCACGCGAAACTTAATGATCCAATAGGATCATATGAAAAAACAGAGGAGATATTTTTCCTAATTTCAACAACAAAGAAATCCATTGGCAGAGTATCATTATTTGTAACTACATAATCAGATGTTACTTTAAGTGAATGATCATTATTTACTTTTATCTTCATGTGATGTGCTCGCAAAGTTTCATTCTCGAATGAATTAGGGATTAAAGTAGAAATAGTGTTACTTTGGTTAGCAAAATCATAATTTTCCATTACTTCTTTAGATGTCGCATTTTGTAGATTTATTGGATATAACAATATAAGTGAGGTTAAGAAGAAGATAACGTAGATTTTAATTTTGCGGATAGCCATGTTGTTAACCCACCTAGAGAATGATTACTCAATATTATAATGATATCGCTTTAGTCTGATTTCTATAGAATAATAAGGATGGGTGATTTTGGTTTTTCCCAAAATCACTTCCGAAGAAATTTTTTATTTTCGTTTTCTTACGATAGCCACTATGGCAGCTGTCGCAATTATCCCTCCAATTATTGAGAATAAGTAGAGGGGAACGCTAAACGCGTTTGGATAAATCCCTATTGATGGGTCATGTTTTAAGGTATATGAATCACCATAATTTGGATATGTTAACCAGAAGTGAATCATTCCTGATATTCCTGGACCTACACCTTGAGCGCTTTCGTCAATATATGCTTCTCCCACTTCAATTGTTGAGATCTTACTTACTCCATCATAAACATCAGCAAAAGTTGACCATTCATAAAAAGCGACTTTCTTATTTCCTTGTTCGTCACTTTCAAATTGCATAGTTCTTGTAGTATTACCATTTTCAGCGACAGTACCATTTCGTATACGAATTCTGTGTCTTTGCTGAGATTCCAAGACTTGGGATTTAATTGCTAATCCAGCAGCTCCTTCACTGAAAACCCAATCATTAACAACAATGTCAAATTTTGCTTCTGCCAGAGCGTCTATTATTTGATCTGTGCCTTCAAGTGGTTGATTAACTTCATAGACATTAATTATGAATTGTAATTCAGCGTCATTTGTTAAACCTGATAATGTTAATGTTACAGTTACTGAGGTTTCATCTTCTACGATTTCAGAAATCCAATCACTTGTAAGTAAATTGTAAGATATGCCACTTAGTTCTCCATAATTGTCTAGAGTATCATCAGCGCCAAAATACTCTTGTATTTTTGTAAATTGAACATTATACATTTCATCTGAAGTGCTTTGATTTCCATACCACCAAATAAAGTGTGGTTTACCATCAACTAATTTCAAAGTTATAAAATCAGTCGAGATTGTAATTGCATCTTGGCCTTCTTTAATTGAAATTTTATCACTTTTTGCAGATGCATAATTGGTAAAAGCAGGTAAGAAGAATAATGCTATCAGTGAAATGCCAATCATCAATTTTACTTTTGTTTTCATTTATTTAACCTCTTAATTTTTTCTAGTTTCTTTTTTTCACATAAACTCAAATTCTCAGTTGAGAAATTCAAACTCAATTTCCCGTGATCCGGGTAATTGTATACTAAAATATATATAGACTAAAGTTGATTTTAAACAATCTTTGACAATGGTTCATGTTAGGTTCAAAATGGGTTCAAAACACGATTAGTCATCGGAACTAGCTTCTTTTTTCGTAGTTGCATTGCTTTCTTCTAGAACGATATTGAAAAAAGAAGGATTAGTAATCGTGACTTTATTTGTTCTACCCCACCGTTCACGTTTTAAGACATTTTTCTCTTCAAGTTTCAGCAGAATTTGGGAAACTTTTGATTTAGAAAAACTTGTACGTTCGCAAATTCGACGCTGTATTGCCACCCCACCTTCATCATTTATAGCTTTTATGACTGCTTGTTCTGAATCAGATAATAATGAGCTGACAAGCTCAGATTTTTCAGGATGATATTTTCGTTTAATAATTAAGAAGAACACAAGCGTACTTATTGCTGCTCCCCCGAGGAAAGCAAGTATAATATAGATGTAAGAATACGATTTGGGGGTAGGAATCGAAAAGGTTACTCCTATTTCTTCAAACCTAATAGTATACAGATATTCATAATTGGGGAGAATAGTCATAGATGTCCATGAAATTTTCACAATATTTTCTTCTATGAAAACTCGTTCGGGTATAGGATAAGTAGGTCGTGGGGAAACACTTGTAATCAAACCATAGCCTAATGGAAGTGAAATTTCTAAATCAAACTTCTGAGTAATTAAATAGTGGAAAATAGCGTATTCAAGAGTATAAAATTCAGAAGGTTCTTCAACGAAGAAAGGCTGCAAGTCGGCTAGAAAGTAAGCAATAGTTATAACATACTTTTGACCCTCGAGTAATGGATACCTCATTGTTATATTAAGAACACTGGAATCCTCAAATATATTCCAAGAAAATTCTAGAGAGCCTATTGGATCAGAAACGAATGCATTGCTAATGGAATCATTAATTACATACTGAAAGTAGTCAATGGTTACGTTTTCACTATTCTCAATTACGAGTGTTGATGCTACATGTAGTGAAAAATCTAATTGTATCTTCACTTCCATGTTGTGATACATAATGTTATCACCATTGGAATTTAGTATTAGTTCTTTAGAATTAGCGGGAAAACTATTTACAAAAGATGGTAATTCAGGATAATTATTCTCAAAACAAATTGCTGGCAAGGAAACTTGAATCAAAATAAAAGTTGAAAGAATTACAAGACCAGTAATTTGTGATTTCTTCATCTATATCCCCAATTATAACAATAGGGTTTAACCCATTTTTAAACGCCTAATATCATAATTGATAACTTACTAAAAAGGATAGTGGAAATAAGTATAGAGAAGATAAAGGATTATTTCCAGGTTTTTTTCCTGAAAACAATCACAAGTACATTAACAATGAGAACAGAGCCAATTATTGGAATGATAGCATTCCTAACAGCATATGTGTATGACGGATCTTGTCGATATACCCCAAAGACACATACATGGTTTATTGTTAATGAATCATTGATTTTCGGATATGAAAACCAAGGATGAATCTTATCTTCTCCCGGAGGATCATTGGTTTCATTAAAGTATGAACTCCCAATTACGTTGGAATCATATAAGCTTGAATCATTATAGTAATTAGCACTTCCAACCCAATAAACAAGAGCTTTTTCTGAATCAGACCCTGAATTACTTAGTATTTGAAGTCCTTCTACGTTGTCATAAGGGATATACGTATAATTCACAATAGCAACAGAATTAATGTTCATGGATTCAAAAACCTCGGTTTTTAAAGCTAAACCCATAGCTCCAGGAGTAAATTTCCAATTTTTAATAATAATTGTAATTGCTGCTTCGGTATAAGGTTGCAAGAGTGCAGTTGTATTATCAATGGGTATTTCTAGTTCAGTGATATGAATAAGAAATTGAATTATAACATTATTTGCTAACCCTGAAAGTGTTAGATTGACTATAACATTGAATGGATTTTCAGTAATCTCATAGTCCCATTCATTCGCTAATAGATCATAACTTATCCCACCAAGTTCATCACAATTATTGAGATAGTCATCAGTCCCAAAATATTCTTGTATTTTTGTGAAACTCAATCGATATTTTTCATCTGATATGCTTGTATTATCGTACCACCAAGCAAAATCAGGTTTATAATCGAGAGCTTTTAAGGTCATCCTTTGGGATGAAACTGTAATCTCATTGAGCCCTGCATTAAATCCTAAAAACGCAGCTCCATCTACTTTAAGATAGGGATTAACTGCAAAGACAGTTAGTATGAGTAGTAACAATGTGATGCTTACTGGATTTCTTTTCTTAATTGACATATTTAATTATCGAACCTCAATATTATTTCTAATTATATATAAGTAACAAAATGATTTAAACAATCTCTTGCAACAGTTTAAGAATTGTGTACAGTCGAAAATTCAGAAGAAAATTATCTTACGAAATTAAGTGGAAAGAATTTAAATGAAAAACGATATTGTTGTCATATAAATTATGAGTTGATTTGATTGGAAAACAAGATAGCACATATTGAGATTCCATGTAAAGATGTTAAAATGGCAAAGGAATTCTTTGAAAGTGTTTTCAAATGGGAAATTCAATTTGATACTGGCTTTCCAGATTTTGCGTTCTTCAAAAGCGGAGAAGAAGGTGTTGGGGGAGCTTTCCAGAAATCAGATAAGATTGCTGAAGGAGAAATCAAATTATATTTATTAGTTGAAGATATTCCAAAAGTTCTTGAGAAGATTACAAAAAATGGTGGTAAAGTTATCCAAGAAAAAACTGAAATTGGAAATGACTTTGGTTTCTTTGCACTTTTTGAAGATAATAGTGGAAATATCCTTGGTATATGGTCTCAAAAATAATAGACAATTCAAGTGAAAAAAAATAATATAGAGAATTCTTGAACTACCAAGAATTTACTCTTTAATCTCTACATACAGGAAATCATCTTTCACAGATGTTTGGTAAATATGGGTATTCTTAGCTTTTTTAAACCAACCAGCAATTGTACCAGGAGGACTAAGTAATTCACCAGACTCTAAGCTGAAAACTGATCCATGTAATGGACACTTGATTGTTTTACCCTCAATTTTTCCTTTAGCTAAATTTCCTTTGAGATGTGTGCATAATCTATCTATTGCAAAAAATTTTCCTTCAATCTTGAAAACAGCAATATCCTTATTTTCTATCTTAAAGGTTTTAACATCATTATCAAGAATCTCAGAAACAGAACATAATTTTAGTGTACTCATCAAGATCTTCTCTTTCAACGTAAGCCAATTTTTTACTTAATTTTGAATATCGGGTAGTAGATACTTTGTATCTGAGTTTAAAAATTTTATAGCAAAAGAGCTTGAAATATCAAACAAAAATTATCAAAAGACATAAGAATTAACTAAGACAAGTTTTTCATACTCAAGTATAACCCATTGGATGGTACTAAATGGCACAATATATGGATACACCCATAGATTATGGAGAAGATGAAATCAATGATTTCATTCCAAAGAACGCTAATGCTAAGTATCTCGAGATAAAGGGAGATTTTCCAGAAATTGTCAAGATTGAGGAAAAACTTTACGAGGTATTAGAAAAGCCAATTGACAGCCCACCTCTTAAAGAAGTAATTGAGAAGAATTACTCTAAAGGGAAAGCTGTAATCATCTTAGTAGATGATAACACAAGACCAAATATACATACTCGAATTTTATTACCAATTCTCTTTCCAAAAATCATTGAGTATGGAGTTGCAGCCGAGGACCTAAAAATACTAGTTGCCAGTGGCACTCATCGCCCACCAACTCCAGCAGAAGTTGAGAAAAAGATTTTGGGAACAGAAATCTGGAATAAATACAAAGATCACGTTGTAGCACATAACTGTGATGAAGGAGTAAAACATATTGGTACCTCAAGCAGAGGAACACCAATCTTACTTAATGAACTCGCTTTTGATTCATGTTTAATCATAGCTATGACAGATTCCGAATACCACTATTTTGCTGGTATAGCAGGAACTGTGAAACAATTCTTCCCAGGAATTGCAGGACGAGACACCATCAGCAGAAATCATCCTAAAGCATTCAGCTTAGAGACTGGTTTCAAAGCGGAATGTCGATTAGGAAATACCGAAGGAAACCCAGTTATCCAAGACATGAAGGAAATGGTTGAAACTGTAATGAAGAACAAAGCAATCTTTTGTATTGATGCTATTCTTCACGAAAAGAAAATTGTACAGTTAAACGCAGGAAATATTATTTCCCTTCATGATAGGGCGGGAGGATTACTAAAACCATTAAGAATTATTGATGTTGACAAACCTGCTGACTTAGTTATTGTAACTACCGGCGACCTTGGTTTGAACTTGTACCAAGCAGGAAAAGGAGTACATGCTGCTTGGAATGCTGCTAAGAAAGGTGGTAAAATCTTGCTTCTAGCAAGAGCGCAGGATGGCGTAGGCAATCAAGCCTATCTTGATACCATGATCGCAATAAAAGAAATGGATCTCGATACTGCTCTAACCTGGGTAGTTGAGAATAAATGCAGCGAAGAAACCTTTAGAATTGGCAACCAAAAACCAGTAGATTTGTTACGAATACTAAAAGATAACCAAATTGACATGATTACCGAAATGAATCACAAAGAACTAAAAGAGATCTTCAGAATAAATCCAGTAGAAGTCAAAGGAACAGTGCAAGAAACCTTACGAAACTACGTTAGTAGCTTTCTAGAAGCGAAAGCCGAAGGTACTATTTATATCATGGCAGATGCTGGTAATTT
>DAOVPS010000206.1:0-4780 GCA_030629105.1 Candidatus Heimdallarchaeota archaeon | reverse complement strand
GTTGCACCCGGAATTCGAAAAGCTACTGTGAAGACTCTCTGGGATGAAGAAGAAGAGATTTCTACTGCAAGTTCTGGTATGGATATTAATTTCTTATTGAAAGGTGAAGCAGAGGAAGACTTGTTGAGAGGTGCTGTAATTGGTCTTGAGAAACAAATTCCGTCCTCAAAGCCAAGAATAAAAGTTCGTTTACTGTATCTTGGAGTTCAACCACTCGTTTTAGGAAATATTTTGATTCTACATGCTGGATCTAATCATGTTGAAGCTGAAATTGAATCAATTGAAAAAGTTCACTTGAAGAATAGTAAATATAAGAACACTCCCCGAGATATTGATGGAAAACCAATTATGATTTTCACAGAAGAAGTAGCAAGTGTAATACTACAAACCAAGAATCCAATTGTTGCTGAAAAACAAAGTGAGATCCCCAAATTAGGGAGAGTTATTCTTCGAAAGAAAGGTAGAGTAATCGCTGCTGCAGTTGTTGAAGACATTCTTGACTAGATATTTGTAGGTCAGAAAATATGCTAAAAAACAAGTCAGATTCTTCGAACGAGAAACTATCATTTATTGATTTACATTTGCATACCACAGCATCAGATGGAACATTTTCTCCAATTCAAGTTGTTAAAGTTGCTTTAGAATTAAAACTGAAAGCAATAGCTATAACAGATCATGACACTGTAGGAGGAATTCCAGAAGCTTTAGATGCAGCGGAAAACGAACCTATTGAAGTTATCCCTGGCATTGAATTTAGCACTGAATTAAATTCTGTTAGTATTCATGTTGTTGGTCTATATGTTGATTTTCAAAACAAGGAATTATTGGAGCTTACACATGAAATCCAAAATGCTCGAGAGAATAGAGCAAAGAAAATAATAGAAAAAGTCAATGCTCTGAAAGCTGGTCCGGAAATAACTTTTCACGAGGTTTTGGAATTGTCTGATGGATTAATTGGAAGACCACATATTGGTGAAGTTATGATTAGGAATGGTTATGCGAAAACTATGAATGAAGTTTTCGAGAAATTTCTGAAACGAGGTGGACCATGCTATGTTCAACGATTCAAACTATCACCAAAAGAAGCCTTTGAGTTTCTAAAAAGAATTGGGGCTATTCCAATTCTCGCTCATCCTGGTTATATCTCACGTGAGATTGATTTAGATTTATTTATTGCTGAACAAAAACAATATGGCTTAATGGGTTTAGAGGTGTACTATCCTTCACATAGTGAAGAACAAATTAAGCTCTACAAAGAACTAGCAAAAAAATACGATCTTTTAGAAAGCGGAGGAACGGATTGTCATGGCAAGCTAAATGAAGGACCATTCATTGGGAGATTGAACCTACCGTACTCCTTATTGATAAAGATAAAAGAACGATTAAATAAAGAATAATTAGATCACTTTCTTTCTAACAACAACCAGAATTTCCTCGCCGGAATCAATTAAACCAGTATCACTAGATATTCTTTTTTCAATTTCTAACAAATTATTCCAAGCGACTTCGTTTTCGCGGAGTTTCGACATTATTTTGGAATCTTTTAAGTTAAGACTATTTACTGAAAACAATTCGAGAATTTCACAATCAAATTTCTCTAAGAATCCTGAGAGTTCTTTACTTGTAAATGCATAATAAGCTGGTTCACCAGGAAATTCTTCAAATTGTTTATAATGTGTATCGAGCATCTCCCAAATACCTGACTTTGTTGTCGAGACAAGTTTTTCAAATTTTTTCTCTCTAATTAGAGAACGAAGGAATGCAATTTTATTTTTTACAGTAAATAATATGGGAGCTCCGAATTTGGTAACACGAACTATTTCACTGAAGAATTTGCTTCGTTTTTCACAAGTATAAGATAAGGTACTGAAGAGACTCATCGTCATATCAAAGGAATTGTTTTGGAAATGACTTAGATTATCAACATCATCAACAATCGCAAATTGATCTATTTGAGAGTTTAGTCCTAGCTTTTCAAATTTCTCTCGAGTAGTTTTAATTTGTTCTTCAGAGATATCTGCAATGACCAATCGTCTTTTAGCATGAGCAATTTTTTCCGAGAAAATCCCTGGATCCAAACTAATGTCTAGAATCAAACTGTCTTCTGGTGGGAGGTATTTCTGTATGCAGTTTGAGATTATTTCATAATTAAATGAACCAGGAGTGCTTCTATAATAATTTGTAAACCAGTCGAGATTATTTCTTTTATCAATAAAATGCTTCAGAAATTCTTTATTAAAGGCCATTTTGTGTCCCCCAGAAAATATTATTAAACACTATGTCATTTAACTTAAAATTAGTTTGCTCTTTTACTGCAAAAAAATGAGGATATTAAATTGTCAGAGAAAAAAAGTCCATCAAAGAAAGACAAAAAATCAGTTCGAAAAAGGCCCACTGTTGACGAATATTTCTCAGCAATGGCTGAACTAGTATCAACCAGATCTACTTGTATACGACGACAAATTGGTGCAGTGATCGTTCAAAATAATCATGTTATATCTACCGGCTATAATGGTGCACCTAAAGATATGCCTCATTGCATTGAAATTGGTTGTTTAAGAGATGAACTTGGGATTCCGAGCGGTAAACAACACGAAATTTGTAGAGGAGTCCATAGCGAACAAAACGCAATAATTCAATGTGCAATACACGGAGAATCTACGAAAAATGGTACCATTTATGTGACTGGTTTTCCATGCAAAATTTGTGCGAAAATGATTATTAATTCGATGATAAAACGAGTGGTTCTCTCTGGACATTATTCGGATACCGAAGGAATAGACTTGTTGAAGCAAGCAGGTGTTGAAGTGGTTAACATGGAAAAATCTGCGAAAATTATCCTCGATGAGGTAATTGCATTAAAAGCTTCTTGGCAAAGAACTGATTAATCTTAACCATTAAGTTGGTAATGTTCCCACAAGTTCTAAATGACTTTTAGAACGAATAAAAATGACCGCAATACTATGTTCTAGTAAACGCTTTTTCAATTCATTGTCATTTGTAACAATCACACACTGAGATTTATTTTCAATAGCATATTGTACAATCTTCTCATCAATGGTTATGTCATCAGGAAGATCAAATTCAACTATTTGTAAAGACTCAAGAAATTTCTTAGCAAAAAGGATCTTGCGTGACATTTTAGGTTTTTCAGCTAAATACTCTAACTCTCTTAAGCAGGCTGAAAGATATACTATTTCATGTTTCTGAGGTACAATTCTTTCAATCTCCCTAGTTACATTAAATCTCCCTTCAGAAGTTAATAAGAGAATATTTGTATCTAGCACAACATAAAGAGTCAGAATATTACCCCCCATAATAAAAATCACTCATTGAGTGATACCAAAACCAATGAGTCTAAAACGATTAGCAATGCGTCTTGAAACCGCTACTCGAGTATTCTTCTCAGCAGAAACAGGTCTTGCAAGTTTTACTACAACTATATTACCTTTTCCGATACTGGTAATGACTCCTAAAGTAATAGCAGTCCAAACGTTGAGCATAAGTTGTTCTCCTACTGCCAAACTCTTAACTTTAGTTCTTTCCTCCAAACCAACAACAAAATCCATTAAACGAACTTTTAAACTTAATTCGTCTAACACCGGTGGAAGTTTATCGGGATTACCAATTATATTTCCAACTAAATTATCAGAACGAGTGTAAGCAGGATCAATTTCTGTTCGTATACTCATTAATCCTCCTGGTTTCGCTTCCTTAACTTTACCAAGAGTTCCTGCATGAATACTTGTGATTTTAGTTTTCACAGGAATGTATTGTTTGTTAATTCTGGTTCCAGGGACGATTTCGATGTCATCCCCTTCTTTCAAAACACCTTGGATAATAGATCCACCAAGTACTCCACCTAAGAGATCTTTTGGAGCAGTTCCCGGTTTATTGACTTCAAACGATCGAGCAACAAACATTCGAGGTTCAACTTTTTCATCTCTTTTTGGAGTTTTGATAACATCTTCAATTGTTTTAACTAAAATATCCAAGTTCGCACCATGAACAGCGCTCATTGGAATAATTGGTGCTCCTTCTGCAACCGTTCCTTTTACGAACGTTTTGATATCAGCATAGCTCTTCTTAGCTTCTTCTTCTGTAACAAGTTCCACTTTATTTTGAACGATAATAATATTGGTAATTCCAACTGCATCCATCGCAGCAAGATGCTCTCGAGTTTGAGCTTGTGGACATTTTTCATTAGCGGCAATGACCAGAATTGCTCCATCAAAGATTGCAGCACCTGTCAATAAGGTTGCCATTAAAACTTCGTGTCCGGGGGCATCAACAAAAGAAATCCTGCGTTTTACTTTGGTTTCAGCTTTACATTTTGGACAAATAGCTTCAGTTGTCCATCTGTTGTCTTCAGGACATTTAGAACAATATCGGATATCTGTATCAGCATATCCTAATCGAATAGTAATTCCTCGTTTTAACTCTTCAGAATGAGTGTCAGGAAAAGTTCCTGTTAAGGCTTTTACGAGAGTTGATTTTCCATGGTCAACATGGCCAATGGTTCCGATATTGACTTCTGCTTGTCTTCCTGTAGAATAGGCATCTGGGTCTATTTCCACTTCATCTTTTGAGGTTTTAGTTTTAGCGACTTTTGCTTTCTTGGCCTTGGTTTCTTTCTTAGCCTTTGGTTTGGTTTCTTCCTTAGTCTTTGGTTTGGTTTCTTCCTTGGTCTCTGGTTTAGTTTCTTCCTTGGCCTCTGGTTTAGTTTCTTCCTTGGTCTCTGGTTTAGTTTCTTCCTTGGTCTCTGGTTTAGTTTCTTCCT
>DAOVPS010000232.1:0-2732 GCA_030629105.1 Candidatus Heimdallarchaeota archaeon | reverse complement strand
CGATATAACCTTCAATTGCAGATATAATCTCTTGTTCAGTCATTACTGCCTCCTGGTATAATCTTCAAGCGACGTACTTTGATATGAACTTTTCACTTTAGAAGAAAGCAGTTTATTCCCAACCTCTCCATAACAAGATGAGCAATATTTCTTAGCATGTAAGCTATGAAGGAATCTATCTTCAATATGTTCTCGATAGTAGGTTTCACCAGACAATATGTCATTGCCACAATTAAAGCAAACATGGTGAGTTCTAGCCTTTGTTTCCTTCAATATTCTTAAATGGTCGTATTTCCCCGTCGCTCATTCTCCCTTTTTAATATTCTTGGTAATCCATTCGCGTATTCTTTCTATTGGAACATTTAGTTTATACTCAATAGGTCTCTTTGATCCTGTCCATTTGATTAATTCTTCAATTTCTAAAATTCCTAAGGCCATTCTAATCTTGTACTCTTCTGCCTTTCCTTTGAACGGTCTATCAGATGATAGATTTTGTCCTTCAAGCATACAAAAAATCAGATAGGTGTTGATTACGTTTTGACTTTTGAATGCTTCAATTATCCTTTCTAAAATTATGTGAAAGTGAGGTATTGGGCAATAGTGTTCATAAGAATTATCCTTTCTTGCTACAGCAACAACAGAATGCCCCCTTATATTCCATTTAAAATATTTTGAAACAAGTTTCTTTTCTAATGTAGGCTTTTCTTTGATCTCTGAGATTGGTGGAGGAATAAGTTCTTCCCTCTCTTCGAGACTAACAAGAAGATTAGATATCTGGTGGAAAATATTTGCCATATCTTTTATTTTGATTGTTACTATATATTTGTTTTCAGAAATTTCTTTGACCCCATTTATGAACGGAAGTTTCAATAGGCTAATAATATACTTAATGTCCCCAGTCTCAATATCAAGCCCTACAATCTTTTCTCTTCCAGCCAAACTATCAAAGGTAAAATAGCCCGAATGATCCTGTAAGGATTGCATCTCCTCAATAATTACTCTGAATTGTTCTAGTAAATTTCTTCTGGAAAGGTTTTGAGTTAATAAGTCCTCTAATTGGGTACTTCGATCGCCTTTACCTCTAAATAAGTGTTTTAATTCAGTTAAAGTAAGAGGAAATTTCGAATGTGCCTCAACGAGTTTTACTAAGTCCTCTGTTTTTAACAAAGATACATTATACTCGTTTGCCCTTCCCTCTAAATTACCTCCAGCAAAAGTTGGACCAACAACAACTACAAAATCTGTTCTATTTTTGTTTTTATGGTCTCTTAATGAAAGCCAATCTATTTGGCTATCCGTGATTCTGCCTGATTTACTTGTTTTGCCATCAACACTGACTTTAAACGATTCTTGACCGATATTTGCTGTTAGGAGTACATCCGTGTCTCCACTCCCTCCAATTAATTCCGCTTCAAACCCCAAAAATGAAAAGGCGTTTTTTAGGGTTTCTTCAAAATTTGTTGGAGAGGTACTATCATATTGCCTTTCTTCCAGGTGTTTAATGATTAGATTTACTTGTGGTGAAATTTTCATCGTTTCATCTTTTCCTTCCTTTGCTTCTTCATCCCATTCCCTCAACCCAAACAATCCTGATTTTACTTTCACAAATAAGGATTTTTCCTTTTTTTGCTTTATATCGGCATAAATCGCTGCACCCATTGTTGCATCTGGGGTCTTCCCATCAGTCTTTATTAACCCATCCCTTAATGCAATTTGAGTAATTTCTTTTGCTGGAATTGGTCTTTTCTCATCTTTCAGCACATGATATGCAGCTTGTTTGAAATTCATTATATCTGCCCCTATGTCCTACATAGTGATTTCGCTTATGTATGTTTGGCAACTCAACAGTCATTTACCCATGACTTCATATGACGATCCCTTGTGTACGACGTTGCCGAAGGCAATATCCCGAAGGGCAAAGCAGTATCGTAGCGTATATATTGTGTTACGTGAAGTAGGCCGAAACATCTTTTATTCTATCTTGCTAATATGTTTGGAAAAAGTATCGCTGAAGGTTTTCATTTGATCAGCACCCCAGTTAATCAAATCATCTTTTTCTTTAGGTTTTAGTGATTTTATTGGACCGGATGTTTTTCGATAAATGACAATTCTACAAGCTCTTTTAGTTTCTAATTCTTCCCATTCTACCTTTTTGATTTGTAAATCAATTTTGTCTTTGTACTTTCTTAATTCCCTAAAAATTCTCTTATTCTCTATTTCGTCACCAGTATCAATGTATAATTCAACCGAAAAACGATTACCCATTCTAAATTGCCAACCGAAATACAAGCCACTCTTACCAGCACCAAACTGTAACCAACTCTGAGGTTGTGCCTTCACTTTTCTGAAGTTAGGATTAAGTCCTGAATAGAAATCGACCAATTGGGAATAGAAATTAGAATAATTCAATCCCGTTTCACTCTTCGTGGTCGAGCTCTTTACGTTTCTTTCCCAGTCATTAGGTTTAACAATAACTCTGAAATCAACAGCAGGATTTGAATCATCTATTGAGATTACATGAACTTCCACACCAAAGAATAAAATATCTGAAATACTATTTTCATTAAGCCACTCTAGCGCCCTTTTATGTTCCTCTCTTAATTCTTTGGCAAGCCAAATAATGATCCCTGCATTAACACCAGCAGAATAAGTTATCAATTGACCGAGATGATTGTGATCGGTTGATTCTAATTGATTTTCAACAGCAACAAATTTATTTGTATTGGCATCTT
>DAOVPS010000096.1:0-11833 GCA_030629105.1 Candidatus Heimdallarchaeota archaeon | reverse complement strand
GTATTTTACTCAATTCATAATCTTCAGCTCCACAGCCAGGAGCAATATGAACAAATCCTGTGCCTTCCTCACCAGAGACTTCTATCCATTCGATCACTCTATGCTTAACTCCTTTCTGAGCTGAGAGATGACTGAATGGTGATTCGTATTTCAAACCTACGAGCTCTTTCCCTGGAAAAGTATCCAGAACTTTATAATCATCATTCAATAGCGAAAGCTTTGATTCAACTAAGTATAATGTTTCGTTATCCTTCAAAACTTTGCAGTAAGTTAGATCAGGATGCACCGCCACTGCTGTATTCGCGGTTAAAGTCCACGGTGTAGTTGTCCATATAAGCAAAAAGCTCTTTTCTTGTTCTTTCTTTTGTTGAGATACCAATGGAAATTTAGTAAAGACCGCTGTATGCTGCATTTCCTTGTATGAATCGTGTTGTTCATGTTGAGATAATGATGTTCCACATCTAGTACACCACGGCATTGGAAAGTTACCTTTGATTATCCAATCCTTCTCATGACATTTTTTAAGAAAATACCAAATATACGAAATGTTAGTATCAGTATGAGTAAAGTAGGAATTATCCCAATCCATGAATTGTCCGAGTCTTTTTGACTGCTTAGTTATAAGTTTAGAATAGTGATCAATTCGTTCCTTGCATTTATTTGAAAAATTCTCCAAACCAAATTCTTCTATAGCTTTCTTAGAATTCAGTCCAAGATCTTTTTCAACTTCAACTTCTACCCAAAGCCCTTGACAATCAAATCCGTTTTGAAATCTTTGTTCATATCCCTTCATAGCCCAGTATCTTTGTATAAGGTCTTTTAATGAACGACCCCAAGCATGATGTAATCCCATGGGATTATTAGCAGTAATTGGGCCATCTATAAAAGAATAATGCTTTGTGGATTGACTATTTTTTTCAACTAACTTCTCAAAAACTTTGTTTTGTTCCCAAAATTCAAGTACATCCATTTCAAGTGCGAGTAGATCTAAGCTTGAAGTGACCTCTGGGAAGAGTTGACTGTTCTGCTCTTTCATGAGCTCTTGTTTCCTTTCATTATTTCTAGTTTCTAATAAAGTGATTCCTCATTTAAATTTAGACCCCTAAAATTAGTAGAGAGATGATTATAGTTTACACTAGGTGATTTCCAGAATAAGAGTTTATGTCTGGGATATAATTTCTTGATCCCTCATTTTGTCACCTGTGCATATAATATCTTCATTCTAACTGAAGAAATCGAAATTTATAAGGATTTCCAAAAGGAGCTGTAAAATTCTTTTTTTGTTTTTGTCAGCCCAAAAATAGCAAATGAAACCCTTTATAAATCATTAATAAGGGTTTATTTATAAATAACCCTTTATAAAGGATAACTAGTTTATAAATGAATTAATATTTAGTCCCTTAATCAGGAGATTAAACCTATGGTTAAAATAGAATACACTATCCAAAATTGTGTAGCATCAGGAAGCGTAGAAACTTCTAGAATTGACTTATATGCACTTGCTGATCGACTAGCTGAGAAACCTGAATACTTTGTATCATATGAACCAGAGAAATTTCCAGGACTTGTCTTAAAAATCCCAAAACCAAAAGTAAGTTCTCTTATTTTTGCTTCCGGTAAAATGGTTATTACAGGAGCGAAAAGTGCAGATATGCTTCATGTAGCTGCAGATGAAATTGTTAAAGTTCTCAAAGCTGCTGGAGCAAAGATTACTGGGAAACCATCAGTTACTGTTCAGAATATCGTAGCATCTGGGAACATCAATGCCATTATAAATCTAGAACTTGCCTCAATTATGCTCGAAGGTAGCATGTATGAACCAGAACAATTTCCAGGTTTAATATATCGAATCAGAGAACCAAAAACAGTTTTATTATTATTCCAGAGTGGCGCTTTTGTTTGTACTGGTGCTAAAAAAGAAGAATTCGTTAGTGAATCAACAAGGAAAACTTATGAAATACTCAAGGAAGTAGGTGCATTAGAGGAAGAATTCTGATTTAGTTTTTTCCTCTTTTCAGTTTATTTTTCTATATTAGACAAGTATTTCAAGAAAATCTATTTCTTAAAAAAAAAGATAGTATAAATTATACTATATTAGAATATCTTGATTTCATTTTATTTTTCCCTCCATTTTAAAAGAAAAAAGAATGAAAAAGAGGTTACTCTTTTCATTTATTCATAAAATCTTTATAGGCTTTAAAGACGAAATTAAATCCGCCTGTTTCTTCCCCTTCATTGATAGTAATGGTTTGAGGTGCTTCTCTGAATTCTTTGTCAATTAAATCTGACTTAATTGCTCCGAAGAATTTTTCCTTTGGTCGGGCTTTGTTGCCAATCCAAGTGTAAATCATCATAGCTTCTTTGCCCATTAGGCCTGCTACAACAAAGACATCATTTGAATCTAATGATTTTTTAGAGAATTTCACTTTTTTATAGTCGATATCGTTGCCCTTTTGTTGAACTCTTATCATTCGGAATTGCGGTTTAAATCTGGTATCTACATGAATGAGCATGGAAGGTGTATCTCCTTCTACGACTTTGAAATTTGGTCCTAAAGCTCTTAGCAATTCGGGTTCTTCTTCTCCTTCGAAAACTGAATCAACTTTTGGTATTCCTCTACGTTTCATGTCTAATTCTTGTGCAGATTTCGCTGCGATGAATTTTTCATCAACTTGAGATCCTTTCCCAATCCAAATCCAGATGGTTTTACCTAAGTCGATAATGTATGAATCTCCAGTGTTAAATTTAGGCTCTTTAATAGGAATCAATTCTTCTTTATTAATTTGATAAATTATCTTATCTTCTACCAATTGTTTCACCTTTGAGAAAATTCGATATAGAACGTGAAACACAAGTACTAAAAAAGTCTTTCACAATAGACATGATTATCACATTTAAGATTTTAACGCAAAAAAAGATTAGTTTAGATAATTAGTTTTATTTATTTCTCCTTCGAATCTTGACTGGATTAAACTTTTAAATATTGGTTAATATGTTTAGCATATTTAAAGAACTTCTAGTTGCAATTTGTTTGGTGTGTTTGTTTGGAAATTCGAGTAAAAACCCCTTGTCGATTACATTTTGGTTTAATTGATTTAAATGGTCAATTAGGCAGAATAAATGGTGGATTGGGTGTTGCCTTAGAACAACCTGGATGGGAAATAAAAGGATGGATTACTGAGAATAACAACGATAAAATTTCTTTGTCTCCTTCTTTGATTTCTATAATCAAAAGATTCGATGAATATTTCAAAACAACAACCATTGATATTGATTTCAAAGTACATGAGAGAATTCCTCAACATGTTGGATTAGGTTCCAATACTCAATTTTCGTTGGCGGTAGGGATTATATTAACAAAAATACATAACATTGAAACCTCTGTTGTAGAAATCGCAAATGCGATTAAAAGAGGTGGAACAAGTGGTATTGGTGTTGCTGCATTTGATAAAGGCGGTATAATTCTTGATGGAGGGCATACATTTGGAAAAGGTAAACAAACAGAGTCTTTCAAACCATCAAGCATATCAGCTGCCTCACCTCCACCAGTTATTTTTAGGCAAAATCCTCCGAGTAACTGGCAATTCGTTTTATTGACACCGAAAACGAAACAAGGAGCATATGGCAAAGAAGAAATCGATTTGTTCAGTGATAATTGTCCTATACCTGCTATAGAAGTAGAAAAACTATCCAGATTAATTTTGGTAAAAATCCTTCCCGCTATTGTTGAGAAAGACATTCAAGCTTTCGGTGAAGGACTTACTGAAATGCAGACCAATTTCACACAATTTGGGATGAATCGCTACAAAAAAGGAAATGTAAACGATTTACTGAATTTTACAAGAGAAAACCAAGATATTTTTGGATCAGGATTAAGCTCCTTTGGACCAACAATTTTTGCCTTAACAGATACAGATGAAAAAGCAAAGAGAATAATCAAAGAAGTAAAAGAGGTTTTTCCAAAAAATAAATTCGATTTAATTCTATCCTCAAAAGTAAATAGAAACGGTGCGAAAATAGAGAAAATAAAATAGGAAATACTGAAAATCCAGTAAAGAATTCCTATGTTAGTCCTAATTTTTCCTTAGACAATTTTTCAACAGCCCCACCAATTTTTGGTGCTAACTGTTCAAAGAAGTATTGATAGCCAAAAACTACTGCTCCTAATTCTGATTTAAAAGTTACAATATCAGATTCTGCTGGCATATCATTTTCGGAATAAATATTTCCTTCTGGGTCAATTGAAAATGTAACTTCATTAAGATTGAAATTTGCTAATAGAAGGTTTGCATGAACAGTGCTTACTAGCTCTTGTGGGATTTCATTTGCAGTCATAATTTGACAGAATAATTGCATCCATTCAGGAGCAACAACAATTCTAACATTAAAGGTTCGTTCATCGATTTTATATGGTAACATAATTTCAGTGCCACTTTGTGAAACAAAATAGTTCAAATTAAGCTCATCTAACCAACCTTTCACTTTTTCAACGTATTCTAGAACATCGGTCATTTTTTTACATTAACTCCATTCATCTTTACTCCTTTAGAAACTGCTATCACAAAAAAACTTTTCCTAATAAGTAAAAATCAGTCATAATCTTTTTGTCGAAAAGTATAAATCTATGTTATCTTAATATGACTTGAAATTTTTGGTAAGCTTATAAAGTTTATAAACCATGGATTTTTTAAATAACATGTGGTAGAGAGAGAAATAAGATATTCAATGATAAGAGGAGTTCAATACATCGATGAACAAAGGTTCCATCAAGGTTACAGAAAAATGTCCTCTCTGCGGCAGTAAATCTGTTAAGATAGTCTATCATACTGAAGCGGGGATTGTTATTCTCTCAGAATATAATTGTCAAATTTGTGGTTCATATACGCGAATGAATTTCTTAGTTGCAGATGCCAAAGAAAGCTAATACAAAATTATTAACCATATTCCTGAAATTGTTAGTAATGTTCCCATAAAAAGTACTAATGATGTCTTCTCTTTTAGAAATAAAATTGAGAGTGGCGAAGCTATCAAAGGGGATGCTGCAGTGATCGCTGCTGTTGTGGATGCTTCTGTAAATGATAAAGCGAGTAAATAGAACAAGCTCCCAAATGTGTTTCCGATTATCCCAGCTAATAATACTAATAGTACCCCTTTCTTTGTGAATTTGCTTTTCTGTTTACCACGATTTCCAGCAAAGAAGACTATCAAAGCTAATGGAGCTATACAGATCATTCTGTATGCATTGGCATTTATTCCTTGTATTTCAATTGTTAATGCTCTATCAAGCATAATTGTTCCAATGGTCCAACAAATTGCCGTAGTAAGAGCACCTGTAATTCCTAAGATAAGATTGCGTTTTTTCTTTTTTTCTTGATCACTTATGGATGTATTATTTTTTTCATTCTGTTCTTGCTCTTTTATTAGTTGATAATCTACTGGAGATTTATTATTAATTCGAAAATATTTATCGATATCATTTTCAGTAGAACTTGATATTAAGTATACACCTAAAACAACTAACAATACTCCTTGAATTCTAAAAAGATCATATAGTTCATATCCTAAAATAATTCCAATCAAATAGGTTAGTAAAGGATAACTCACAGCAATGGGATATGCTCGAGATAATCCTATCAGCTGTTGACTATAGTAGAAAACAACATCACCAATTATGATAGCTAATGCAGTTCCAACAACTAGTAGTAAACCTGTTTTGTAATCTAAAGAAAATGCTGTCTGTAGTGCTCCTAATGATAGCATTACTATCAAATAAAATACTGCAGTAAAGGATAATCTAATTGCATTAACAGCTATTGGTTTTATTTTGCTACTTTGTGATTTAATGATCACATTACCTAGTCCAAAGCAGATTGCTCCAGCTATTGCTGCTAATTCTCCGAAATAGTCACTAAGAGCCATAGGATTCAATCCGCTATTCATTACTATTTTTCCAATATTTCTTTGAATTTCTCTAATTCACTATAAGTTTCAGATAATTCTTGTGATATTACTCGAGTATTGGATAAGATAGGCATGAAATTCGTATCACCGCTCCAACGTGGAACAATATGTATATGCAAATGTGTTTTTAAGCCAGCTCCAGAAACTTTTCCTAAATTTAATCCTATATTGAATCCTTCTGGTCGTATGGCTGCTTTTAATAATTCCACTGTTTTTGTAGTTAATTCCCACATTTCAGAACCAGTTTCTAAAGGTAAATCTTTCAAATCCGCTGTATGCTCTAGTGGTGCAATCATTAAATGACCTGCAATATATGGATATAAATTCAGAAGAATAATTGCATTTTTTCCTCTATGAAGAATGAGGTTTTTCTTATCATTAATTGGATCATCATTTATGACTTCACAAATAAAGCATTCATCATCAGCTAAAGTTTGTTTGATATATTCAATTCTCCAAGGAGCCCAGATTTTCTTCAAGATTTACAACTCACTGTTTTTGTATTTAAATTAGGATGATAAATCACTTTTTTTTCTTTAATATTTTTTATCTACTTGTTACTGATTTCTATTTCAGGTTCTAAAGGAATAACTTTCATTAGAATGAAATAGGCAATAACCGCAAGACCACCTGTTATTAACGAAAGAAAAAGAAAAATTATACGAAGAGTAGTTGAACCCATTCCCCAAAAATAAGCTAATCCACCGATTACCCCAGCAAACATATAATCATCTCTGGATCGAAAAAGGATTTTCACTTCATCTTGCTTCTTTGGTTCTTCCATTGTTGTATCCATTTCCGTTCCACTATCTGTCATGAAATTTCTCAACTTTTTTTGTTTTTTGACGAAAATTTCTTGTATGAACTAGGCATATCTTCTAATCTTTCAAGATAAGTAAGAATAATTTGAGGGAAGAAATGGGCTTCTACATACCGTATTCCCATTCTTTCAGTCCAAGATTTTATTCCTGTATCTGCTGAAACCACTCCTGCACCAAGTTCCTTAGCTAAAATGAGTGTGTCGATATCTGGAAGGGAATCTAATACACCTCTTCTCATCTTTTGTCTGTATTTATCTTCATAAGTTTTAGAGAGTGTACTTTCGATATCCTTAATCGAAAGAGCATTTTCGTCATATTGATTTTTCTCTGTTTGCTTTAAAGCTTCTTTTATCGCTCTTCTAACAATACTCATGCCTTGATCTAATCTATCCCTCACGTCAGAAACGTATTCATAAATTACTTGCGAAGATAACAAAACTGAATGTCTATCTGGTGCCTTTCTTACCACCCATGCTTCAACCTGATCGACATCACGAATTGTGCATTTACTCTCGAGAAGAAAATTTTTGAGTTCGCTGAATGTACTAGGTGGCATATAGCAAGAAATGTTTAATCGTAATCTACCAATACTAATTAATTCAGAAAGTCTGTTAACGGCTTCAGTTATACTTCCACCGAGATGACTTATTAATTTGGCATCTGTAAAAGCAGTTGTGTCGAGAACAAAACGTTGTCTAGGAAAGGACATACGTCTAACTCCTAATTCAAAGAGAATTTTTCTTTATTTAGATAGAAATTTCTTAATTAAAATGATTTGTGGTAAAAGCTAATTAATTAAATATCCTTTATTTTATTGGAGAAAATCAAAAATAAGTGAAACAGGCGTATAAAACTCTATTTTAGGAGGAGTTTATTGTGAGTGCAAAAAAACAGAAATACAACTCAACCCCAACAATGAAGCTTGGAATAGTTTCTTTTACAGATCCAAGAAGCGAAGTTCATTTGGTCAAGGAACGAGAAGACTATATTAGAAACAATCATCTTGAACTTAAACAAAAATTAAAATCAGATGGATTTACAGTTATAGATCCCCAAACTGAACTTCGAAAACAAAAAAAGAATAATGAAATCTGGGGTATAAATAACCTAGATGATGTAAAAGAAATAAGCAAAGAATTCTTACAGGAAAAAATAAGTGCTCTAATATTAGGTTGCTGGGCTTGGAATGAACCAAATGTACCACTCGCATTAGCTAAGAAAGTAGATGTACCTATTGCACTCGTTACAAAGAATGATCCATTATGGCCTGGTATAACAGCTGTTGCTTCGACAGGTGCAACATTTTGGCAGTTAGCGAATAATCATCATATTAAAACACATAATCGCTTTATTGTTTCTTCCAAAAAGGATTATCAAGATTTACTTTCCTGGTCAAAAGCATCCTGTGCTGTCAATTATTTGAGAAATGGAACACTTATACTTTGGGGGGGTAGTCCAGCATTAAATATGGAGCATTTAAATGACGATATACCATCTCTGAAAAGCTTTCTAATAAATGATATTGTAATTGAAGATCAAAAGGTACTATTAGATCGAGTAGAATCAATGCTCTCAAAGAATGAAAATCGTATTTCAGTTTTTCTAAAATGGTTGAGTGAAAACAATTGTCAAATTGTCTACGATAATAAAATGACCACGGAAGATTCCATTTCTAAACAAATCGCATTGTATTTTGCAGCAAAAGATTTGATTGCCCAAAGATTAGAAAGTGGTGAATCAATTGTTGGTGTTTCACTTAAATGTCAACCAGAACTTAGTATCAATTTTGGAGTAACAGGTTGTTTGATTCCTGCTTTTCTTCCTTTCCCATTTGATAGTGAAGGTGAGAAACCAATAATACCAACAACTTGTGAAGGTGATATTAAGAGCCTTCTAATTTCTGCAATATTATTTGGATTGAATAGCAAAATCCCTCCTTTGTTTGGTGATTTAAAAGTATTAACGGAAGATTACTTTGTAATTGCGAATTGTGGTGGAGCAAGTGCGTTTTTTGCTGCAAATTCTAATGATCCTGAAATTTCTTTATCAAAAAGTACAATTAAACCTCAATGTCAAGGTGAATCTGGAGGAGCATTCGGATTTTATACTCCTTCAACAACAGATGAAGCAACATATGCTCAAATTATGAGAGTAGCTGGCAAATACTTCTTACAGTATGGATTAGGAAAACTCACTACAAAATATCAAAAACCAAAAGAAGCTTGGGGTGAATCTTGGCCACATACTATTGTTGAACTTAAAATTCCGAAAGAATTGTTTGTAAAAGCAGTAGGCTCAAATCATTTAACTCTAACTCTAGGGGATTTCAAAAATGAATTAAAATATGTAGCAAAAATTTTGAATATTCCAACCATAGAATTGGATGTTGAAGAATCTGTGGAAGGTTTTCTCCAAAATATGTAATAATTTGTGATAGAATAAATAAAAGAAATAGAACAAATGGGAGAGACTTATCTCTGATCCCAAAGTTCATCTCGTAATAAATCACGAATAGCAATTCTAATGATTTCGCTTCTATTTGCGTACTTTTTTTTGCGTACGAGTTCATCTAATCCTTCTAAAAATCCATCCGGCACATGTACTGTTAAGAGTCTCATCAAACCTTATTCACCTCGGCTGACAGCATAGCTGTCCATCCACCCGACACAATCTAAACCCTCACATTATGCCAAAGTGTATATTTGCAGATATTCCTCAGCGATTACAATATATAAAAAAGACCAATATTAGCTTATTACCACAGTATTACGCTCATCTATATGCTGGTACTATGTGTTTTTGATGAGTTATCCAGAAATTGTATTTAATTTAGGCTTTTTAATTCTTCAATTTTTGCATCTTTAAATGCATCCCAGGTATCAATTAACTCTCTTATTTCTTCTTCAAAATCCAAAGTAACGAATTCATCATTTATATTTCTAATACGGTTAAGTAGTTGTTCGTTAAATGAAATTAGTGCCTTAAGAATACGATCTCTAGGTTCTAATGCTTCTGCTTTTATTCCAGATGTGAAGATTTCTTCAATTTTCTCAACTGAGTCACTTATGCTTTTACGAGATTCTTCTAAAAACTCAATCAGCTCTTCATTTCGTTCCTGGAAGAGCTTTCTTTCCTCGCTTTCTTTTTTGGTTATCGATACTTCTACTTGGGTAAGTTGAACTTGCCTTGAAAGTAAATTTCTAACTCGTTCACTTTCTTCAGCTGCCACAGGATGTTCTGGATGTAATTCTAGAATATCTTCATATGTGAAAAGTGCTAGATCAAATTTCTTCTGCATCTTTAATGCTCGTGCTTTATTTAATAACGCTCGAGATAAATCAGGATCAATACTCAGTGCTTTATTATAGCAATTTAATGCATCTTCTATTTTCCCAAGCTTTCTCAATGCTACTCCTTTATTATTCCAAGCCATGGTATTCTCTGATTCAACAGCTATAACTCGATCAAAGTATTCAATAGCTTTCTCATTTTTATTTTTCCTTAGAGCTTCTAAACCATCTTCTAGCAGCTTTTTGATATTTTCAGATTTTGACATTGATTTATTCTCTCAGTCTGCTTGTACTTCAAAGATAATAATAAATCTTAATCATTAAAATTACTTGTTAAAGAAAAAATGTGCTTTAGAATTACTTAAATTTTCTCATGGATTGAAGAGTTTTATAATTCCTCTCTTGTTTTTATCCATTCCTTCTCAAGTGCATCCTCTACTAATTCCGAAACCTTCTCAAAAATCTGAGATATCTTCGTAGAAAATCCTTCTTTTGTTTGGTCGCCTTTAGCAATAGCTCGTCCTGCAATAAAATACTGTGTAGTACTAACTCTTCGTATCATCCAAGCTTCAAGTTCTGGTTCATCACCATTTAAATCGAAAAGACCGTAGTTGTTAGTTTTCCCTTCTGCTAACCAACTCATTTCCAAGGGTATTTTTGATATTATATCAAGAAATTGTTTCATTATTGAGGGATTTATAGGTCTCCTCCAAACTTGGATTATACCATTATTTATACTTGATAAGAACATTAAATCAAAATTGATATCAGAATCAGAAACAAGCGCTTCAATATCACTATTAATTTGCTTTAGAATTCCTACAGGGAAATATTCCGTTTCTATGAGTGTGGTAATTTCTTCAGCTATTGACCCTCGTAATGTGTCAATTGATAAATTCAGAAGAGATAATTCATCATGATAAATATCTATCATTTCTTTCAAAGCTAACCGGGCAAAAGGTTCATTGTCAAATAAATCTTGAAAAATAGCATAGGTTAAATGATCTCGAGTAATTAAAGAAAATCTATGATCTCCTAAATCTGCTCCTTTAAACTCAATGGATTTCTCTCCTAAGCATTTTGCAAAAGCACTCAAGGCGGAAATAAAACCTGTGAGAAGATCTGTCTCCAAGGCAACTACACCATTATCGTAAAGAACTTGTCCCACGGTTGTTCGTGAATCAATAACGATTATTTTGTGAATCATTTATAACTTCTCAATTTCGATTAAAGTGAATCATTCTTAGTAAAAACTAGTTCTAATGGTAATTATCATTTTCGTTAGAGGTAAAGAAAACACAAAATTAGTCTTCTTTTTGATTGCTTTTAGTGTCCATTAATTGTGCAAGCTTTTCTTCTTCTAATGCAATTTCATCTTTCTCAGTTTCCAGTAATTTCTTAGTTTTTCTTCTATAACGAATTTCAAAACCAGCAAATAATAAGAGAATAGTTGTTACTGGAACTAGTGTTGCAATAAGAGCTGTTCTAAGTTTCCGAATACGAATGTTGTCTTTAGGGTCGTTTGGATCCGTTTGACTATTTATTTCTTCTCTATCTGTAAACCCATCTCCGTCGCTATCTTCCTTCAAAGGATCTGTATGATAAACCAAGACCTCATCACTATCACCAATAGTATCATTATCGGTATCAAATCTTAGGGGATCTGTGTGCCAATTATTCACCTCATCCCCGTCACTGAGGTCATCTGCATCTGTATCATTAAGATGTGGATCCGTATTTTCAAGATATTCATCAACATTG
>DAOVPS010000023.1:0-23651 GCA_030629105.1 Candidatus Heimdallarchaeota archaeon | reverse complement strand
TTACCTAATGCTACTTTTGCTGTCTTTCTCGACCTACCTTTATATCTTATTTTATGGCGGGTGTTTTCTCGAACAATATCTCGCAATACAATTGTTAAAATTCATGAACCTACTTCATTGCCAAAAAGGATAGAAGAAAGTGGAAGTGGGGAACATCCGATCTTTTCTATATATGAGCTCTCTTATTACGCAATTAGAAATAAGATCATAAAAAAAATACCAAGGATAATTAAAGAAGCAAAAAAAGAGTTAGGTGAGAATAACTACATTGTCCTAAGGAGACAGAAGGATGTCGATAAATTCCTAGATATAATAAGAAAAATAGAAGGTCAAGGAACTACTTGACCAAGTTATTCAGCTAGTTTTTCTTTTATTATCTTAACTAGTTTTGCACTTTCTTTAGAGTCATCTGTAATGAATTCAATTTCTTCTGGTGAAGCGATTCCTAGGTTTAATTCTACTGCTCTTGCTATCTGTTCTTGTTTGAAAATTGGTCCTTTACTAACTTCATCAGTTGTCCCTAGCATACGTAGCAATGCAACACCTACGGCATCGACTGCGATTTTATCTGTTCCTGCTACGAAAACATTTGCTTCTTTCAGTGTTCCCCTACTTGGTCCACCATCAACAAAGGTAAGAATTCCATCCATAATGATGAGATCCCAGTGGTAGACTGCATTCATATCTGCTATCATTTTTCTTTGATGTTCGGAACCATGTAGTACTTTCATATGATTACCTAATTCCTCTCTGCGTGGAACTAATCCTGTAGTATTTTTCAATGATAAGGTGAAATGACCACCGTAATTGTGGGTTTTAAGACAACAGGTTTCAACAACACATTCTGCTTCATGATATAATTTTGAGAATAAGAATCCATCTTTCCATTGACTACCTTCTACATTCACTTGAACGTAATCTTCTTTTGGAGCTACAGATAAATCTACTACTTTGAAATCCAATTCTTTAGCTAATTCATAAACACCTTTCTCTTGGAAAACTTCTTCTGTTACAGCCGGACCACTTCGTTCAGCCAGAGTAATTGATTTTGCACCCATTTCTTTGATTTTAATTATCATCTGTTTTATTGTTTCTATGGAAGATGAGGCAGGGGGTGTATCAGCAGTATTAAAATTTGGTTTAAAGATAACATCTTTGTCTTTCACGGGATTTATTCCTAAAAGCTCAAATGATTTATTCACACCATAAATGCGATCTTTTGTTGATATAATTGCTATTTTTGTCATTTTTCTCACACATAAGAATGGTTTAACGAAGGATAATGAGTATATATAATCTTTATTTTAGATTGTAAAATCATTTATTATACCTTTTTTTAGAAATCTTAAGTGGCAACTTTTTAATTAATGAATAATTATTCTGTATTTATGAGTGGGAAAGTTATCAAAGAAAATGATATATCCATTGTTTTGTGTGGAGCTGCAGGATTAGGTATCCAGACAGTGGAGCATTTACTTACAAAGGTCTTGAAAGCTTCTGAATATAATATCTTCGCAACGAAGGAATATATGAGTCGGGTTCGTGGTGGATTAAATTCAACAGAGATTAGAGTTTCAAATCATAAAGTTAGAGCTTTTCTGGACAGAATTGATTTGTTCTTTGTTTTCAGTAAAGGAGCTATCAAACGTCATCAGAAACGAATTTCCAAAGATACAGTAATTATTGGTGAAACCAAAAACTTGGATGAATGTTTAGAACAAATAGAGTGTCAAGTTGTTGAAATTCCTTTAACAGAGGAAGCTTTGAAACTAGGGAGTAAAGTATATACTAATTCTATAGCTGCGGGGATAATCGCAGGATTGCTAGAAGTCGAAATCATTCATATTGATGAATATTTCAAAGAACGTTTTGCAGCGAAAGGCAAAGAGATCATCAAAAAGAACTGTGAAGCAGCAAGAATTGGTTATAAAATTGCTAATGATCTTGAGGATTCCGGAAGATTAGATTTTAGAGTTCACAAAGACTCGAGCGTAAAAGATGAAATTCTTTTGAATGGGACTCAAGCTGTAGGGATTGGAGCATTAGCAGGTGGGTGTAATTTTGTTTGTGCTTATCCAATGTCCCCATCAACTGGTGTATTTACTTTTCTTGCTCAGAATCAGAAGGAATTCGATGTTATTGTTGAACAAGCCGAGGATGAAATCGCAGCAATAAATGCAGTTTATGGTTCATGGTATGCTGGAGCAAGAGGATTAGCAACAACATCTGGTGGTGGATTTGCTTTAATGGTGGAAGGTATTAGTTTAGCAGGTGTCACAGAAATGCCATTGGTCATTCATCTCGCACAACGTCCAGGTCCTGCAACTGGTTTACCAACAAGAACAGAGCAGGGAGATTTAAATTTGGCATTATTTTCAGGACATGGAGAATTTCCAAGAATAATACTTACACCTGGTAATATAGAGCAAGCGTTTTCATTAACGCAAAAAGCATTCAATCTTGCAGATAAGTATCAAATTCCAGTTTTTGTTTTAACAGATCAATATTTACTTACAAATTTCTATAATCTCAAACCTTTTGATATGAAGAAAGTGAAAATTGAAAACTATATTGTAGAGACTGATTCAGATTATAAACGATACAAAATCACTGAGAGTGGCATTTCACCTCGAGGAATTCCTGGTGGAAAGGGACTTGTTGCTGTTGATAGTCATGAGCATGATGAGGAAGGTCACATTAGTGAGGATCTTGACTATATGCGAGTAGAAATGATGAATAAGAGATTTCGAAAAGAGGAATTGATAAAGGAAGAGATGATTCCACCAGAATTAATTGGCCCTAAAGATTACAAAACACTCATTGTATGTTGGGGATCAAATTATGACTTAGTAAAGGAAGCAGTTGAAAAACTGAACAAAAAAGATGTAGCTACTTTACATTACCAACAAGTTTATCCTTTACATCCAAATACAGCTGGTTTTTTGAATGCTGCAGAACGACTGATTATAATTGAAAATAATTATACGTGTCAATTTGGTTCTTTAATTCAAGCACAAACGTGTATTCAATTCGATAATCGGATTCTGAAATATACTGGAATGCCATTTTCTGTTGAAGAATTAGTTGAGAAAATCTCAACTATCATTGTGGAGGAAAAATAGCAATGACAAAAAACGTTTACGATTATGAAGGCGTAGAGATCCATTGGTGTCCGGGCTGTGGCAATTTTGCAATTATGGATTCTTTAAAGCAGGTTCTCGTTGAACTCAAAATCACACAACAAGAATTAGCAATAATTACTGGAATTGGACAAGCTGCAAAAACTCCTCATTTCATGACTGTTAATTTTATTAATGGATTACATGGACGTGCTTTACCAGTTGCTATGGCAGTTAAAGCTGTGAATCCTGAACTTACTGTAGTAGCAATTAGTGGAGATGGATGCATGTATTCTGAAGGAGGTAATCATTTTACGCATGCAATTCGAAGAAATATCAACGTTACAACTCTCATCCACAACAATCTTGTTTATGGATTAACAAAGGGACAAGCCTCTCCTACAAGTCAAATTGGATTTAAAACATCTGTTCAAGTCAATGGAGTGATAAATAAACCATTTAATCCTATTGCCGCTGCAGTTTCTCAAAATGCCTCTTTCGTTGCTCGAGCTTTTGCAGGTGACAAAGAGCATTTGAAAAGTATAATCAAGCAAGCACTTCAGCACAAGGGATTTGCAATAGTTGATGTTTTACAACCTTGTGTTAGTTTTAACAAAGTCAATACTTATCAATGGTTCAAGGAACGAATTTATTATCTAGAAGAAGAGTATGATCCAACCAATCGCATTGAAGCTTTCAAGAAAGCAATTGAAACAGACAAATATGCCTTAGGTATAATTTACAAAAATCCAACTGAACTTCCATTTGAAGAAAAGCTGGATGTATACAAAGATGGCAACTTACAACCGATTATCAAAAGAAAACGTGATTTAACAAAAATTAGCAAGAAATTTCTAACTCCGTTATAAAAAAATAATTATGGACATTAGAGATTTCTTCATCTATCAACTTTGCAATATTGCTAGAATATGGAAAACCAATAATAATGGAATTTTTGTTTCTTGAAGCCTTGTACGAGCATTAAATCTAAATATGATTATCGACTTAGTTAACTGTTATTTATGGAGAGTAAAACATTTTGAAAAAATCTAACTTAGTGATTTTAAGTATAAGTCTTCTATTTTTGATGTCGATGACGACTGTTATTGGACCTGTTGAAATTAGCAAACTATATAGCTGTCTTTCTCCAGCTCCGACAGTTGATGGCAGTTTTTATTCTACTGCTATTGAATGGGATAAAGGTATTCCAATAAATGTGACACTATTTAATATAGACGATCAAACTGACAAACTAATCATACAAATTATGGCAGTTCAAGATAATGATTATCGCATTTTCTTCGGTATAACAATTCCAAATACAATCATTGAAGATGAAAGGTTATATCTTGTTTTTAGAGATGTAGAAGGTGCACCTTTACATCAACCACCACACAAACTTAGCGGAAGTTACGGCAATACTCATGATGTTATTGCAATGTATATGCACAACAACCATTCAGTTGACATGTTTACCAACGGATCAATCCAACACACTGCATTTCCAAATGAATATATTGCAGATACAGATGCTGGTGGTGTTGAAAATACCCTGGGTAAATGTTATCATGATGGTTCTAAAGTGACTGTAGAATTAAGAAAACCGTTTGATTCCGGTGATACAGCAGGCCATGACTTTAACCTCGTTGTAAATGGTTCTATTGATATGTTTATCTGGTTCTGGGATGGCGATCTTGGAAAACATTATACTATGATTCGAGAAGCTGATAATGATTATGATTTCCTCAAATTATTAATTCATTGTACAGATATTTCTCCCGTTCCTTATGGAGCTATCATTGCAGGTATTTTCGTAACAGCGACAAGTGCAGCTATAATAAAGAAAAGAAGAAAGTAAGAATTACTTTCTTTAGTTTTTTTTTTCAAGACATATTCTATTGTTGCAAGTGGTTTCTCTGCCTCATCGAAGTAGACGTTTCTAACATCTACCTAGAAAATAATCAAACCGAACCCAAGAAGTAGCTGCTTTGTGAGAATTTGTTTCTTCCACTAAATATATAATACTAATTCGGGATTTTTCACTTGGTTATTTATTTGGAGGGTAACTAAATTTGAACAAAACAAAAATTTTGGTTACAATAAGTAGTGCTTTAATTTTAACTTTATTAGCAACAACATTAGTTGTTGCCCCAGTTCATGTTGGAACTTTGTATAGTTGTCCAGCAGATCCAGTGCCTACAGTTGATGGCTCTCTTGGTGCTATCGAATGGAAAGAAGGAGTTCCTTTAACTGTAAAATTGTACAATCTTGCTGCTCAAGCTGATACTATGGAAATCGAAATTATGTCTCTTTATGACAACGACAATCGAATTTACTTTGGAATAATCTATTTAGATGACAAAATAAATCCTGAAGACAATTTCTGGATGGTATTCAAAAGCATCGAAGGTGATCCCCTTTGTTTCCCACCCCATAATGCAAGTGGAATGTATGGTTTGAACCATGACATGAAATTTATACATCATTATAGCAACAAAACAATAGATGGTTACACAATGGACACCTTATACTATAACTGGCTTCCAGATGATCCACCAGGTGTTGATAATGGCATTGGTAAATGTCATGAAAATGGAACACATGTCACAATTGAAATGAGATTTCCATTCAATTCAGGTGATTCTTTAGGTGCTGATTTTGCTTTAGCTGTTAATGCCTCTGTTGAATTCTTCGTAGGATTCCATGATGAAGACAAACATATAGATTGGTTCCAAATTAGAGAAGCTGATAACGACTTTGATTACATAAAACTACAGGTTTCATGTACTGCAGTAGTCCCAGTTCCAGTGATTAGTATTTTACTCGGTCTAATGATGACATCAGTTATAGCAGTTCTCTACAAGAAGAAGCGAAAATAAACTCGTTTTCTTCCTCCCTCTCTTTTTTTAGATTTATAAAAAATTAAAAGAAAAAAGAAGCTGAAATAACTTCTTTTTAGACATATTCTATTGTTGCAGGCGGTTTCTCAGTTACATCGAAATAGACATTTCTGACTTCAGGAATCGCAAGTAGTTTATCCTTCAAATCGTTGAGTAGTTCAATTGGAAGTTTAGTAATAGTTGCAGTTCTTGCATCAATACTATTTATTGAACGAATTACGGCATCAAAAGTTCCTGTTTCTTGTCCACCTAAAAGATAAAAGACTCTGTTGAATCCTTCAATCTCTCGTGCTTCTTTTACTAGCTTATCAAAGTCCCAATCTCCACTAACAATCTTAGGAGAATCATAGGTTCTAAGACCATCTCGTAAACCAGTGACTTCTGATTTCTCAACATCTTCAAAAGTAGCAGCGAAAACTTGGAAAGGTTCTTGTTCACCATTTTCATTAATGATCATTGCTTTCCCATGTTTTCTAAGATAATATTTGTCTACTAGGGATTCTACTAAATCATGAATCTTCTTTTGAAAAGCAAGTTTTTCTGCAGTTACTGGACCAATTATTCTTGCAGCTAGTGCTGGACCTGGAAAAGCTTTTCTATAAACCCAGTGATGTGGCATACCTAGAAATTCAAGAACACTCCTTACTTGATTTTTTGTTAAGGGAGCTACTGGTTGTACGGTTGCTTCTACATCGTAAGTGATTTCTACATTATGTTGAGATTTTACAAAACCTTTGCCTTTTTGAGCTTCTCTTAAGGCTATTTCTTCCTCAAAAGTCATGGTCTCTTTCATTTGATCCATTCCTACACCAAAGCTTTCTTCAAGATCTGGTAATATTGTGCCATTAACTAGTATCTCACATTTTTCTGCTCTAATAATAGCATCAAATGTGCTTGAATAAGCTTTTTTGAAGAGCTTTCTTTTTGCTTCAGCGTCACCTTCGCCGAAAATCTGCGGAAGAAATTCATCGCGAATATCTACTATCATAACGTCTGGAAACATCTCTTTGATATGTTCCCATTCCTCTTTACCTTGAATGATCCTCATCAAACCATGATCAATGAAAACTGGGAGAACATCAACTCCTGCTTTCTTGAGTAGTAAATAAGCTGCAGAGCTATCAATTCCACCTGAAAGTGCCATAAAGACCTTCTTCTTTTGGACATGCTTTTGAATAAATTCAATTGCCCCTTTTACAAAGCTCTCTGCATCTGTAAATTTTGTAAAAAATCTGTGATTGAGCATAGCTAATGATAAAAAAGAGGTATTATAAGATTTGCTGATACATAATTATGTTAATTATTTCTTCTTTCTTACATAAAATCGTACCATAATCGCAAAACTTAATCCTGAGATAACTAGAGAAATTTGGTATCCTGGAGTTCCATTTGTAGTTGGTCCTGTGGATGCATCTCCATATGTTAAATTATCTGTGTAGTAATTCTGCCCAACAATCTCAATATATGATGCATGAACATCTACGTATTGAGGGTTTAATAGATCTTGTATTGATGAAACGGCGGGAATTGTAGCTGTTATAGAATTACCAACAATGGAAACACCATCTGGTACCACACTTAATGCTACTGGATTATCCTGACTATCCCATAAATAGGTTAAAACTTGATTAACCCCACCACCAAGTTGTGCTAGAGTATAGTTTTTTGAATTACTATCACCATCCCAGAAAACATTAATTATATAGATCCTATCAGCTGAAAGAATTGGAGGAGCATCAAAAAACATTATCAGCATGTTAATATGTATATTAAAATTTGTGATATCAATTTCATCATGGAAATCTCCAGTCGATACTAAAACACTATTTTGGTAATGTCTGACATCATCAGTTGGATCATCAAAATCATAAGGAGCACTTACAGAAAATATTCGAATTAAAAGAAGCATGCAGATTATTGGTATTGTAAACAAGATTTTCTTTTTCAATTCTAAACAATCCTCATGTTTAGTTATAATTAAATTCAAATATAAAATTTTCAGTTTAAATAAGAAAAAAATGTAAGAATGAAGAAAAGAATGAACTAGATGACTTCTTTTCTCGCTCTCATAGCATTCCAAAACATACTACCAAGACTCATTCCTGGTTTGTATTTCTTGCCTTTAAGATAAAGCTGTACTACTTTTAGTTGTAGTAAGTCTTTTGGATCTTTGCATAGAGGATTTTCATTAAGAATAACCATGTCTGCTAATTTACCTTGTTCCAAGCTACCACGCCTTTTCTCTTCAAAGCTCATCCATGCAACTTCATAGGTATACATTTTCAATGCTTCTGGAATTGTTAGACTTTGACTTGAATCATAAGGGTGATTGCATGCTCCAAAAATACCTTCAATGGGATCTGGATGAGTGACAGGACCATCAGAACCACCACTCAAATGAATACCGGCATCAACGATTTTTCGGTATGGTGAGCTTGTATAAACTCGATCACCGATTGTTTCTTCTAGAAATGAAATTGGTTCTAATGGACTGATTGGAATTGCTGGTTGAACAGTAATAGATATTCCTAGTTCAGCACATTTCTTGATGTTCTCATCAGAAATTAAACTGGCATGAATTAAAGAGTGACGGTGGTCTTCTCGTGGATAATCTTGTAAAGCTTTTTCGATAGCATTAATTGCTTGATTGATAGCTGCATCCCCGATAGTATGTAATTCAATTTGTAATTCTGCACGATTAGCTTCTTTTACAAAATCATTGACTTTCTCGTCAGGATAGACGAGTATACCTTTATTGTTTGGATCATTCTTATATGGTTCCGTCAAAGCAGCATCACAGGCTGCGAAAGCACCATCCAAAGCAGCTTCAAAACAACAACCAATTCTGGGGAGTTTTCTTTTCAATACTTTAGATACATCCATTGTCTGAAAGAACATTCGTGTCTGGATATTATTCTTCTTAGCCCTAGCTTTACCAATCATCATTGCTAAAGTGACATCTAAATCCATTGGATAACCAATACTTTCAACAGAGCGGATAAAACCTACACCATACTTAGCTAATTGATCATAGGCATTTATTATACTTTTCAATAATGTGATAGAGGAAATTAACGAAGTAAAATAATCCAATCCTAAATAGAAAGCTTGACTTGTAAGTAGTCCTGTTTCTTCATTAAATCCATGACTTTCACGGACTTTTTTTGGGAATTTCTCCATCATTTTACTATTGACAAGTAATGAATGACCATCATAACAAATTACAGCCATTGGTTTTTCAGAATAATAAGAATCTAATTCTACTTTTGTTGGAAATCTTTTTTCTTCTAAACTATGAGGTGAAGCACCATAACCAACAAGACCCTTTCCAATTTTTCCTTTTCTTTCCTTCACAAAGGTTTTGATTATTTCGTCAAATTCAAAGAAGTTCCGAGCAGTTCGAAAATCGAAATACTCCATAGCAATTAATGCCCAATTTGTATAGTGAATATGACCATCACCAAAAGATGGAACTAATGCTCTATCTCCTAGTGTAGTTATGTTTTTACAATCAGCATATTTCTGTGGTAGTTCATTACCAACAAAGACTATTTTTCCTTTCTCTTCTACTAAATATTGAAATACATTATTATCAGCATCACATGTGATTATAGTACCTTGAAAAATTTGCATATTTCTTGTTAAGTATAACCGAAATTAAAAATATGTTTCTAAACAACCTAAAGATAAAACTCTCCTACAGCTGTTTTTTTCACTTTGCCTGAAACTAAAACATTGGTTATATCATCTTCAGTATATAGATTCCTAACAATTAATTGACTTGGTCTATTAATTTCATAACCTTGTTCTATCTTTATGTCAGTTGATTGAGTATGATTTGTTAGTACATTCCAATGCTCTAGATATGCTCCCATTGGTCCTGCGGCACTACCAGTTGCTGGATCTTCAAGAACACCTGCAGAAGGTGCGAACATACGTGAATGAATACTAGAATCTTTATGAATCGTTTCAGTTGTAAAAACGAGTAGATTCGGAGTTATGAAATCATTTAGTGTCTCAAGTTGTAATTGTGGGTTTAAACTAATCTTTTGAATGATTTCCAGAGATTTAATAGGAACAATCAAGAATGGAAAACCCGTTGAGACCGCTTGCATAGGATAATCATCTAGGATATCATTTGGCTTTAATCCGATTATTTTAGCTAAGGATTCTTTATCATCATATTTAGCCATAAATTTTGGTTTTGGTTGATACATACCAATAGATTGATCTTCGAAAAACTCTACCTCTATTGGTCCGATACCTAGTTCCATTATTGTCTTTTTTATCTCACGAGAAATGAGGTCTCGTTTTTTTAAGACAAATGCCGTCCCAAGAGTGGGATGTCCTGCAAACTTTAGTTCTTTGCCCGGAGTAAATATCCTTACTTTTACAGAACAAGAATCAATCTCAGGTTTGTATATAAAAGTGGTTTCGGAGAAATTCAGCTCTAATGCAATACCTTGTAGTTCCTCATCGGTTATACTTAGATTAGCATCTTTATCCCAAAAAGTCGCAAGCTGATTGCCCGAAAATTGATATCTCTCATCAATAAACACATTAGTTTGGATATATGGATACTTTCTCATCTCAATCAAATCAATAATTTTTTGTCTGTATATAAGTAGACTCCTCTCAATAATTAGTTTTCTCATTAAACTGAAATACTAGTGAAAAAAATCAATTAAGATGATTGGTATAACAGATAGTGATTGTTTATATTTATTCTCACAAACTCAAATGTACCCACTGTCTAAATCTAGTTTTTAAAATCAAACAGTTGTAAACAATAAGAAGAGAAAGTACAGAAAGGAATTAAACTAGATTTTTTCCTTTCTTGCTCTGAGAGTAAGCTATTAGAGTTTTATTGATTATCTATTTGATCTATTTTAACTGATTTTCTCCTTTTCCTAACAAAGAAAACAATAAGAATTGTTATTACTCCAAGTATTGGTAAAGTAAAACCGAGAATTACTAAAGTCAACAGAGCTTTTGAAAGTGCATCCAACCAATCCCAAAAATCAAATTCATCATGAGGGAAAACATGATGAGGTGATTCGAGATCAGTTATATTCACAATGAATAAAGGTTTTCTAGAAACGAAATGCCCATAATATGTATTGTGAATATAAGCATAGTTATCTTGAATCATAAAAGAACTAAATGATGTACTGAATTCAGGGGGCGAATAATTACTAATAACTTGTATTTGTTCAAAATCAGATATATCTAATATCAAAAGAGCATTGTAGTCTAACAAAAACAGAGTGTTATCTCTAATGATAATATCAATTATAGATCTATCTTGCACCAAATATGTTGACATTATTGTTATGTTTAAAGGATCAGATATATTAAAAATACTCAAATTGTATTGGGGATAGTATTCAAACAAAAACAAATTATCATTTTTGATATAGATAGTTGATTTGTAAACACCAGAATTTAATAAAATTTCACCTGAGTATTGTATATTGGTTTTATTAGAAATATCCAAAATAACAAAACCTTCGTATTCAGTAAGAACATAAGAATAATTTCCTTTTATATTAAAATCATAGTAATCGTGCGTACCATTAAAGTAACTATCTTGTAGTTCAAGAGTGGAGAAATTCTCAAAATTATAGATGGTGAAATTATCCTCAGATAATGTATACAAATACCAACCATTTATTGCAAAGTTACTCAAATCCCCTAATCCTGTATATCTACCTACTTGAACTATAGATAAAGGATTAGTATAGTCAAAAACATAAATGGAATGCCAAATATAGATGTAGAGATAATTATCTTGAACAATCATTGTACTTTCATAGTCAATATCTGGAGTGGAATAGTTTTTAGCTAATTCAGGTTCATTTACATCACTAATATTGTAAATTTCTCTTCCATACCAATCTTCTATTAGAATTAACAAATCATCATTAACAAATATTGTACTACCTGTTCGGGTAATATTATCCTCTCTATATATTGAATTTTCAAAGAAATTATTAGAAGGAAATTCAATAATTGCATTATTATCTTCTACAATCTTAGAATTATCTATTACTAATTTTCTAGCAAATATTTCTTTCGATGAAATTGTTAAAAACAAAATTGATGACATAAGTAAAAATACACTTAAAGAAAAGAGAATTCTTGTTCTGATGGTTCTTCTTTTTGTAAATTTCAAAAGATTACCCTCCCAATATATATATATTTTACTGATTTAAGATATTTTCGTTTTTTTTTTTTTATAAAAGCTGAGTAAAAATATGAATTTAGAAAGTTAAAGTGAAATAAAAAAAGAAATAAAATGAAGCTGTAATTATTCCATATATAAGTAGACTCCTCTCAATAATTAGTTCTCTCATTAAACTGAAATACTAGTTTAGACATTGAATTAATGGGTTGTGAATTTATTTTGTTAAAGCAAACACCAGATGGCATCAGAAGTGCTGCAATGGATTTCGATAATGCAATTGAAAAAATGAATGTAGACAAATTGCTTGAATTTTTCTCAGAAGACTGCGAAGTGATTGTCTTAAATGAAATTTTAAAAGGAAAAGATGGGGCAAGAAAATTTTTCGATTGGTTGTTTGCTAATGTTATTAAAATAAAATTTGAACCCGTTAATATAATGGTCGAAAATGATGTTTTTTTTGAAGAATTCATAGTGAAAGCAAAACTTCCAGATGGAACAAGTGTTGTTTCTAATCAAGCAGAAGTCCTTGTTTATGAAAATTATAAAATTATAAGTCTGAGACTCTATCTTGATAGACTCGATTTTGCTAATGCCATTGCTACAGATTTTATCAGTAAAGGAATAATTAAGACAATTATTAAGAGATCACTTAAAGGACTTCGGGAATAATAACTCATTTCCTTATTATTACTCTGAAATTCCTTCTGATGTTTCCTCAATGGCTGTACTCGTAGACGTGTAATCAAAATCTATTAAGCTGTCAGATGAAGCACTTTCACTGTCAATTATTTTTGTTGAGTCAATATCTACGTCTTGATCTTTTGCTTCTCGTTCTTTACCAACAAGAGGCATCATCAAAATAACTGGAATCATACCAACAATGTAGATGAAAGTGGTTATGATGAAGCATAAATTGAAATTGTTGTTTGCGCCTACTATAAAACCACCAATAACAGCAGAAGCATTCCAGAATAATCCCCAAGCAATTGCTTCTATTGAATTCCAAATACCTCGACGCCTTTTAGGAATTACATCCATCAAAATTGATCTACTTAGTGGTTGACCAGCATTCATGAATGAACCACGTAAAATAAAGAATGGAACTAATACAGCAAATGGTGGATAGATTGCTATTATTAATAAACAGAAAGTAGCGATGAATTGAACTATAAAGATAGTTTGAACTCGACCTAGTCTTAAGGATACTTTCTGAGACACCAAACCTAATAATCCCGTTGCCAATGATGTCGCTCCCATTATGATATTTAACCAAACAGGCGAAATGAAATATTTTTCCGTAAAGAATACTGGAAAGTATTTTATTGACATTCCAGCTCCTATTCCGACTAATAGATTTGATGAAACTAAAAGAATGGGTATGAGTTTAGCAGCTTTTCCAGAATCAACTTTAAGTGCAAGTCTACTCTTTTGTTCTTTTACTTCTTCTGTTACTTCCTTTGCTATTTCTTCACTTTCTTTTCCTAGGCTTCTTTCATCTTTGAATATGAATAGAATGACAATTCCTATCAAACTTACAACAAATCCAACATACATTACTTTCTTTAGGATTCCTAGATCCCATTCATTTCCAATGATAGCAAACACAATAGCTGCTAAAATAGGTCCTGCAGCCATAGCAAATTGTCTTACTAGGTGTGCCCAAGAATAGATTTTTGATCTATATCCTGATGCAACAGAATCTGCAAATAATGCCTCTAAAGAGGGACGAACAAGGGCATTAAATAATCCTAAAAGAAATAATGCTATGAAAATATAGAGAAAAGAATTTCCAAAAGCAACAAAGGCTAAACCTATAACTCCAATAACTCCTGCGATTTTCAGTAGAATATCTCTTCTAAATCTATCAGCAAAATAACCCGCCGGAAAGACAAAAATAGTCATGGTGATACCTGATGCTGCAGAAGTAAGCCCCAACACTACACTTTGACTTAGACCAAATAGCCCACCTGCTTCACCAGCAAAAATATAGATGTACATGCTTAATGCCGTACCCATCCAAATACCTCGACCAAGGGAATTGAACAAATAGAAACTAAAAATAAGTTTGACATTGTAATTCATGGATCGAATAATGTCTCGAGTAGAGGTTTTAGAATTCATTTCCATATTCATATTAAGTATCGCGCCATTTTTTATTATGCTGTTAAAGTATTCAAAAATGTTTAATCATTAAAAATATATTGAACACTATTACTATTCTCATTTTGGAAAAAAAAAACAGTCATTTACATTACTAATAATTTATTAGTCATTTTAAATAAGTAAAGATAATATTAGAATAACAAAAAGTAAGTGATTTCACAATGACACTTGACAAGCTTGAAGAAAAATTTGTAGCAGTAGTAGAAGATGTTTTACCATCTGTTGTAAGTGTCTATACAACAGTGTTAACTCGAGTAGATCTTTTTAGAGTAGTTCCTTTACAAGGAATGGGATCTGGAGTTATAGTTGAAGAAGACGGAATAATAATCACAAATGCTCATGTTGTTCGCAAAGCTCAGAAGGTAGGTATGCAACTTCATGACGGAAAGAAATTAGATGCAAAAGTCTTAGGAATGATGAAGGGTTTAGATATTGCGATTCTTAAAGTCGAAGAAACAGATTTGGATCCAATAACCATAGGTGATTCTTCAACTTTGAAAGTAGGGCAGTTCGCAATTGCTGTTGGTAATCCTTTAGGTCTAGGTGAAAGCGTTACTTTTGGAATGGTTAGTGCATTAAATAGAAGTATAAGGGCTCAGAATGCCCAACTAGAAGGACTCATTCAAACAACTGCGGAAATCAATCCAGGAAATTCTGGCGGAGCACTTGTTGATACTAATGCAAGATTGATAGGTATCCCCACAGCAGTAATACCGTTTTCTCAGGGAATAGGTTTCGCTATTGCAATAGATTCAGTGAAAGGTCTTTTAGAAGAATTTCGAGAAACAGGTAAAGTGAGTACTCCTTGGATTGGAATAACAGGATATACTATAGATCCAAGAATTGCTAAATATTATCAATTATCTCATGACAAAGGTGCATTGATTATTCAAGTTCCGACAGGTCCAGCTAAGAAAGCAGGAATTAAACCTGGAGACATTATTGTAGGAATAAATGATAATGAAATCAATTCTATTCAAATACTGATTCAAAAAATAGTCAAACGTAGGATTGGTGAAGAAGTGAAAGTCAAGTATATTAGAAATGGACGAGAATTTGAAACATATGTGAAACTAAGCAAAGCACCCACATAGAATTCTTGAAATGACCGTGTTTTCTAAATAAGATAGTTTATGGAAGTCAATTTATTCCACTATATCCCATTTTCCACATCTACTTCCCCATCTAGCAATTAAATCATCATTTTTACGAATTTCAACAATTTCGCAAATATTGGGACAACCGTCACATTCAAAACCCGTTGTTTCAAATTTCATATCAGGAATATCCCAACCATAAAATGTTGATTTTCTTGGTCTTTTTATAATTTCTTCTTGTGCAAGAATTGCTGCGCCAATTGCTCCCATTACATCAAAATGTTCAGGTATTATTATTTCTTGTTGCAGATATTTTTCAAAAGCTTCTTTCAATCCTTCATTTGCTGCAACTCCACCTTGAAACATTATTGGTGGTAGAATATCCTTTCCTTTGCCGACGTTGTTTAAATAATTCCGAACGAGTGCTTCACATAATCCTTTTATTATGTCTTTTGTTGGGTGCCCTAACTGCTGTTTGTGAATCATATCACTTTCAGCAAAAACTGTGCATCGACCAGCAATTGAAACCGGATTGTTTGAGCTACAAGCTAAACAACCAAATTGTTCTATAGGTATATCTAACCGACTTGCTTGCATATCAAGAAAGGATCCAGTTCCGGCAGCACAAACAGTATTCATTGCAAAATCTACAGCAACTCCATTTCGAATTATAATCATTTTACTATCTTGACCACCAATTTCCATAATTGTTTGAATATCAGGATTATAATGCAAAGAAGCCAATGCGTGTGCTGTTATCTCATTTTTTACAATATCCGCCCCTATTATTACACCAGATAACTGTCTAGCACTCCCAGTTGTTCCAGCACTAGTTATTTCTAAATCTTTTTTGAGTTTTTCTTTCATCAATTTAATACCTTTCTGAACCGAATTTACTGGCTTACCTTCAGTTCTAATATAAACTGATTCAATCAAATCTCTTGATTCATTAATTACTGCGATGTTTGTACTTATTGAACCAACATCAACTCCTAAGTAATATTGTTCTCCATTATCTTTCATTTTTTCGAATCTCCTCTAAGTCTTGTTTCCTATTTTCATTGTATCATTTTTTTTTTCGATCAAGTAAATCTATAAAAGCTTCAAGCCTAGTTTTTAACCCAGCTTCACCAGTATGCTCATCCAACACAAGAGAAAGAATTGGTATATCATGTTCTTTACTTACTTGTGGGATAATACTTCTTGTAATAATTTCAGGCATACAAGTAAAGGGGTATAAATGTACTACTCCATCCCAACCCTGTTCCTTAAACATAATTGCATAACCTAATGATTCTTGCGTCTTCCCTCCAAGACGGTATCCTACGTATGGTTTCGCTTTCTTTATGGCAGTCTTAAAAGTTGGTCTAACAAAGGGATTTGCTCTTGAACCTATGTCTATCCATCTACAAAAAGTAATAGGGGTATAAGAGATCACTCCTAAATTATTAAGTAACCTCATTATATCAAGATTAATTTCAGGTTCTACAACTGCGTATAACTCACCAACTATAACAACTTTAAGAGGATCAGCTTTTTTGTCAATATCTACTTCTTCAAACATTTTTGTAACGAGTTTTCTTAATTTTCTGATATTACTCATACCTTTAGTTTCAACAATTATTCTGTATGCTTTATCAGCTACTGCTTGTGCTGAGCCTTTGTTATATTCAATTGCTTGATAATGGTAAAGATATTTGTCAACGAGATCTATGAACCGATTTTTGATCCAACCAATCTGGAATGCCCGAAATGTTTTCCAATAGGTTAAACCAGTAGTTCGTCTTTTCATTTCTTTAATAAAACCAAGTGGTTGATTAAAGTTCAAATAGAGAAATTCAAAATCATAACCTAGATCTTCCAATATTAGTTCATAGAGAGGAACATAGTAACCAAGTCTACAATAGTCAATAAATAGTGTTCCTACAAGTTCAAACGCGCCTCGCTCTACTACTTCAATAAATGATCCAAGCAGCATTTTGAATGGCGTACACATCCACTCAGGCGAATGACGAGATCCAAGTTGTTTAGTCTTATAAGATGGTTTGTTTGGAACAACAACATCTTTTCTACCCATTTCATAACATATAGATTCCATTACATATGTGAAAGTTCCAACATGTGGAAATGATATTGACATTTTTTTTTCCTTCATTTTTTTTGTATCTTGATTTTTTTTCTCCTACTAATTACACATGTACTTTTGTAGCAATGTAAATTGGTTCTTCTTTTGTACTTCTTCTTAACATATCTATGAAAGCTTCAATTCTCGTTCTAAGACCTGCCTCAGCAGTTAATTCATCAAAAACTAATTGTAACAAAGGCATTTCAGGATCTCTTTTAGAGAATTGAGTAGCCATCTCTCCAGCAATAGAATCTGGACCACAGCTAAAAACCATTATGTGGATTATTCCATCAATAGTCTTGCTTTCAATGAAGTGCATAATTGTGCCTAAAATTTCTTTTTCATAATCAAAATAGAGTCTAAAGTTCAGCTTGTCAATTTGTTGCTCTATTAAATTTCTTGGCATTTGTTCTGAGGTAATTAAATCTACACCATGATTTTGCAATATCTTGCGAATGTTTAGAGATGCAAATGGATCATTTATTACATATGAATGCCCAACTAAGGCAAGTTTAAGCATTCTTTCATTTTCTTCTAAGATTGGAGGGTCGTTCAGAGATAGTGTGGATTGTTCCCATTTTAGAAGAGATTCTTCATCGATAATTAGTTCTTTCTTATACTGTTTATGCTCTCTCAGAGCAAGTTTGAATGCTTTAATAATTCTGAAAGGATTCTTTGTAAAATATAACCCTACTCTATAGGCTTTAATGAAGAAACTTAATTTTCCATCTCTACCTTTTGCCATATTATAATGTGGCATTATTATTGGTGGCAAATCAGGAAACATTGATCTTAAAACTTCAGCTAAACCTATAAATTTAGGACAACCAACACAGTCTTTGTTTTCGCTGCCAAATCGTGGAATAAAGAGATAGTCAACTTGATCCTTAATTGCCATGGTATGACCAAAAAAAAGTTTTGTTGAATAGCAATCTTCATTTGGAGCTATTCTTGCGGAAACACTTTTAATTTTTTTAGTGGTTAAAGGTGAAATAATGATTTCTGCTCCTAGTTCTTTAAAAAATGTCTTCCACATATCAGCGAATTTAAAGTAAATCAAAGCTCTTGGTAGACCAACTCTCTTCATTTTTTAATCACCTATTTTAATCTTATTACATTTTCTTGAAGATATGTTTTAAGAGCAAATTTAATCTCAAAGAAGCACCCTCCATTTAAATTGCTTCTTTTTATTGACTTTAGAATAAGTTGTTTTGATAACAATTTTTCTTATGTAAAATAATTATAATACGATTATTAAAGAAAAGTCTTTTCCAAGAAAATTACTTTTACAACTGGAAATTATTCGTTTAGCATTAATTAAAAGATTCACAATCATAAAAACTATTTCAGCAATAACTATATGGCAAACTTTATTATAACCTCCGTATTTCTATTTACTACTTAAACTTATAATGTAGATTATTTCAGGAGTCTAAAATTGATTTCAGATAACGCATTGGCAATTATATTAGGTGTTTTGGCAAATTCAATTTATAATATTGGATTAGTTTTCAAAAGAAAAGGAGCTTGCACTCTACCTGAAATTGAAAAACAAACTCCATGGCAAAATATTAAAAATTTTGCTAAATGTAAAACATGGGTTTTTGGATTCTCTTTGACTATTATTCAATGGTTTCCATTGATGTATGCAGTCAAGATTGGTTCTTTGTCTTTAGTTGCTCCAACTATGGCTATTGGTTTTATTGTTTTAGTCCTATTTTCTTGGTTATTCCTTAAAGAACCTATTAGGATTGTAGAAATAATTGGCATATTAGTTGTCATGGCTGGACTCGTTGCGTTATATGTCATTGCCCCTATTGAGTCAGGTAATTACGATCTTGCACAAATGACTGATTTCTTTAGAGAGATCAATGCTATTGCTTATCTTTGTTCATTTGCCATTATTATTGGTGTTATTATTAGTGTAACTTATGGGAGAAAATATCCCCAAGCAGGGGGATTACTTGCTATGGGTTCTGGATTATCCTATGCAACTGCCACAATATTCGCAAAAGGTGCCATTGGCAGTTTAACATTTGCCAATGCAGCAGATTTTCTTAAGAATTCGTTAAGTGCTTGGCAGTGGTGGATATATCTTTTCTTAATGTGTCTCGGGTATTTTGTTGCTTTTACTTCACAACAAATAGCTTTACAAAAAGGTAAAGCATTAGTTGTTTCTCCGACGATTGATATCATGAATCTTTTTATGCAAGTGATGGCAGGAATTTTTGTTTTTAATGAATGGCTTCCTATTTGGGGTAGTCTTATAACATGGCAAAAAGCTTTGAAAGTTATTTCAATCATTTTGATTATAGCTGGTGTCGCAATACTTTCATTCTTTTCTAAGAAAGATGAATTGATAATTGAAGATGAATCTGATGAGGAAGAAATAGCTGATGAATCCGAAGAAGAAATCATACGAGAGTTTGATGAAAAAGAAGAAGAAGAAACAGTTATTATTAGCTTAAAAGAAAAAATTGGCAGCGCAAAGATAAAAGAATCGAAAAAACCTGTTGTACATATCAACAAATAGAACAATTTGCTAAATTAAAAATCAAACTAATCTATTGAATATTTCTAATAAACTTTTTATTGTAATATTATATTTGTTATCAAACGAAATATAAACAGGTAGTTTTGAGAAATGGATGCGTTAGAGTTACTAAAATCTAGAAGAAGTATTAGGAAGTATAAATCAACACCAGTTGAGGATGAGAAAATAGAGAAATGCATAGAAGCAGCTAGATGGGCTCCTTCTGCTTCAAATAAACAACCTTGGGAATTTATAATTGTTAAAGATGAGAAAATGCGAAAGAAATTCGCTGAGATTCATCCTTATGCTAAATTCGTTGCAGAAAGTCCAGTGGTTTTTGTTCCATTAACTAATCCCGAAATTCATGCCAAGTATCACATGTCTGATACTGGTTCATCTATTATGCATTTCATGATCGAGGCTCATAGCCTAGGTTTAGGCACTTGTTGGGCAGGAGTTATTGGCGCGTCTTTTGAACCTGAATTAAAGAAATTACTCAATGTTCCCGATCATCTCAATATCATGGCAATAGTTGCTCTTGGTTACCCCGATCAAACTCGAGAATCCTCAAGAAAACCTATGGATGAATTAATTCATTGGGAAAAATATTCCAAATAAAAATTATTTGGAGTATAGAAAAGAATGCTTGTATTCAAAATATTAACAATTTGTGGAATGCTAAGCCCAATTATCTATACTTTAATGTGGATACTTGGAGGTTTTATCGTTCCAGAATATAGTCACCTACACAAAGATATCAGTTCTTTATTTGCTGTTAAGGCCCATAGAAGATGGTTGTTTCAATCACTAATTATTGTTAGTAGTGCGTTATTATTGATTTTCTTTGCTGGATCTCATTGGGCAGCAAATAATGGCGAAGGATCGATCGTTGGGTCGGTTCTCTTAATAATCAGTGCTGTAATGGGTCTACTTACTGCTTGTTTGTTCCCATTAGACGAAGGAGGTGAACCCACTGGCTGGCGAGGTAAAGGACATGTAATCTTAGTAGTTGGCATGGGAATCCTTCAGATTGTTGCGATGTTCTTTCTATTCTTTAGATTAAGATTAATTGATGGTTGGAAAGGATTAGCTATTTTCACATTGGTTGCAGCCATTGTCTCGTTAATTCTAGTTGGTGTAATGAGTTTCTTTGGAGGAAAACCATATATGGGATTATTTGAACGACTCATGGCCAGTTCCTATCAAATCTATTATTTTGGTTTTGCTTTAGTAGTGTATCTTAATAACTAACTTGAAAAATATACAAGCTGATTGAAATTGAAAGGTGTTAATGATGAAATTTGAAAGCATACGATATTATCATTTGCAGAAACAATCATTATTATCAAAAGCTAATCAAAATGATTTTGAAGAGATTTTAAAGAAACACATAGGTTTGCACTCAACAGACTATTTGACTCCATATTTTTCTTTGTGGGCTCGTGTTAAAAAATTCGATCCAGCAGAACTTTTTCAAGCAATTTCAAAAGATAAATTAGCTGTGCGTATGAGAGCTTTTAGAAGAACAGTTTTTGTAGTTCATCGTGAAAATTTGGAGATTATTATTGGTTCCATGATAATTTTCCTAGACAAACATAAGCAGAATAACATAAAAGATATGGTAAAGATGGGTATGGAAGAGGGAAATTATGAGAGAATGAGAGAGGACCTTATAGAATTATTAAGAAAAGAATCTCCTTTAACAACAAGTCAAATTAAGAAAGAACTATCAAATAAATGGTCGGGTGAATGGATTAAATCCTCTCTTCATCTATTAGAGTTCGAGGGTATGATTGCTAGAATAGGTCAACGATACTTAACAGATAGAACCATCAAATATGGTTTATTTGAAGATTATATTCCGGAATTAAAACGGGAGACGTTTGATACTGAAAAATCACTAAAGGCACTTTTCAGAATGTATATTCAGCAATTTGGACCAATAACAGTTGATGACTTCAGCTGGTGGTTACCCTTAACCAAAACACATACAAAAAACATCATTGAGTCTATGAGAGATGAAATTGAGGAGTTCGAGTTTAATTCCAAGCAATATTTAATCCTCAAAAATGATTATGAGAGCTTAATGAATTTTGATGATTCGAAAATTGACTTCCCTGTTATAAATTTTCTTCCTTATGAAGATCACTTTCCAAAAGCATATACGATAAGAAATTGGCATCTATCCGAGGAAATTGTTCCTAAATTGTATAAAGTCGGAAGAATGGATTGGGGACAAATCCGACCATCCATTTGGATTAATGGTGAAATAAAGGGTCGATGGGAGATTGATTTTGTAGATGCTAAGAAAACTGCTATGAAAGTAGAAATTGTCCATTTAGAGAAAGAAATAAGCAAATCTAAAGAATTAACCCAATTAATTGGAGAACAAAAAAAAGAGCTTGAACATTTTTCAAATGAAAAATTACTTCCATTAATGAAAAAGAACTAATGAGTTAATTTTTCTGGCAGCTCAATTTCTTCAAATTTATCTTCTTTCATTTTTTGACGTATAACAAAAATAATGCTTCCTAGCCAGAAGAAATAGAGAATTGATGCTATTGATGCCATAAAAATTAGTACAGTGCCAAATCCAGAAGGGATAAAAACTCCAAGTTGTCCTAGACCAAGAAATGCTGTGAAAATCCCTATCCATGTTGTAGTTTCTCTTGCTAATTGATACTTGAAGCTAAGAAAACTAAAGCTTCCTGTTCCAATTGTGAATAAAAGAACGTAAGCTATCACTTGAAAGATATTGATATAGAAAATCCAATTCTCAAATTTTGCTAATAAGAGAGATTTTGATGGGTCAACAGCTACTACATAATCAGGAGCTATTTGGAAAATTATGATTAATTTCGGGATTATTAAGGAAATAATTAGGAGTGAACTTACAATAGAAGTAATTGTAGGTAAAAGTAACCAATTCTTAACCTCTTGTTTAATTTTTGAATTAAAAACAGAAAACACCCCGATGGTTGCAGGAATAATAAAGACTGCACTTACTAATACCATTATAGAATCAATAGAATGAATGAGCATTCCATCTACATAATTCTGGAGTAATTCTGGATAACCACCAGTAGGCAATTGCCGAGTAATAAGGAAACTAGTAACTATTTTACTGATAAAAGAAGCTATAACAATTGCAATTGAAATTAATCCTATATAATCAATAATACTCTTGTTTCTTGTCATCTATATAACTCCATTAAAGTCAAGTGAATTAGATAGCTACTCGAATAGATAGGAACAATTCCTATTAAATAGCTTTCCAAGAAAATTAAAAAGAAGGAATTAACTTCCTTCTATCGCTTTGGCATTTTCTTTCTGGATGATCATTATTATCCCTATTGCTACCATCCACACTAGCATTAATCCTAATGAAATCATCGTCACTATGTCAAACACTTGTTTTACTACACCAGTACCTAAAGTTCCAAGTAAACCAAGACCTAATACGCCTGTACCAATTGCTAGCCAGTTAAGCCACTTTGGTAAAATAGAGCGTTTCAAATCTATGAGAG
>DAOVPS010000194.1:0-5562 GCA_030629105.1 Candidatus Heimdallarchaeota archaeon | reverse complement strand
TGAATTTACAAATAAAGATCGAGCATATTTCTATCTCTACGGTACAATAGTTGTTGCCTTAATTGCAATCGGTATTATGTTCATTATAACAGACCCTTCTAGGAAGTTAAAGAAGGAAAATCAAAAGCAATTTGTAATTATAGAGGAAAAGAAGGATCAAATTTCTGATGAGGAAGAGGTAACTAAGAAAAAGAAATCCAATTTTATTAGAGGATTTATTGATACTTTCAAAGATAAATGGGTACTTAGAGTTTCAATTACATTTTTCTTAGATGCTCTCTTATGGGGCATAGCATTAGGAGTTCATTGGGCTGGTTTCCAAGATGATGGTATCTTTGGTACAAACGCTTTCGATGATAAGCAAATCAGTCTTCTAATTATGGTTACTAGTATCACAGTATTAGTTGCTATGTATCTGGGAAGATATGTTGATAGATTTGGCGCCAGAATCTTTCTGTTTATATCAGAGCTTTGTGGTCTTGTCTGGATAGTTTTGACTGTAATATTTGTTTTTTATCAGGATTATTTCGTATTAATGATCATAGCAAGAATTGCTTTAGGGTTTTCAATAGCATTATGGATCCCATCAACCATTTCGTTATTTACAAACGTTGAACCAGAACGTAAAAGCAAAGTGTATAATTCCATAGCTATTTTCCGATCAATAGGATGGTTACCTGGAGGTTTTATTGCTGGTTTTTTGTATGACGCTATCCCACAACCATATGGATACTTGACTCCGATGTTCATCATGATTGCTGGCTTTCTGATACTAATCCCAGTTTTCTATACATTGCCAAATAGACCAAGTGATATGAATAATGCTAAAAAAACTGCTAAAACGCAGTAATGCTAGCTAACAAAATTCCTATAAATTAGCAACAGTCATTTTAATTAACTCATAATTGATGTGTTACAAATGCTCGAAACATTCGATATCATCTCTGTAGGTGCAGTATTAGTTGATATGATTGCACTTGTAGAAGAGTTTCCAAAAAGAGATGGGGAATCGTTTGTAAGGGATTTTAAGTTTATGCCAGGGGGAGCTGCAGCAAACGTAGCGGTAATTACTAGTAGATTAGGTTTGAAGACTGCATTCTCAGGAAAAATTGGCAAAGACACATTTGGAGAACTACTTCTCAAAGATCTCACTAAAGAAAAAGTTCACTACAAAAATACCGTGATCATTTCTGATGAGATAAGCACCGGATCATGCTATATCTGTGTAGATAAGAAAGGTGACCGAATGATTATGGCGTACAGTGGAGCTGCTGATACTTTAGCGATTGGTGACTTGCCCCTTGAATTATTTGCGAAAGCAAACTGGGTAAATCTATCTGATCTAAGGAATATCGCATCTGTTGAAGCCTTACTAGAAAGTGATATTGAGATCAATTTCTCTATGAGTCCCGGAGCTCTTATTGCTCAGAATCCAAGCAGAGCATATCGATTAGCACAAAAAGCGAAACTCATTGTAGCAAGTGTAGATGAAATAACTCAAATCTTTCGATGTGCTGAGGATGAGATTGATACTATAGCTGCTGATTTAATAAAGGAAAATAAGGAAAGAGTAATTGCAGTAACCAAAGGCAGCAGAGGAGCAACAATTTATAGTGAAAATGAAAGAGTGAATATTCCCATTTTCAAAGTAGATGTCATTGATACTACTGGAGCTGGAGATGCTTTTACTGCTGGAATGCTTTATGCATTAACTCGAGGAAAATCACCCAAACAAGCAGGAAGAATTGCTGCTGCTTGCTCTGCTATATGCATTCAAGAAGTGGGTGCCCGAAGTGGACCCAAAAGCAAAATGAATTTAATGAAATTCTTAAGAAAAAACTAAGAAATGTTAATAGATAATCAAACAAGTCATAATTAGCAAAGAATGGATGTGTTTATGATGGATGAGCCAGTTGTTACAATTATATCTGGATCGAAATCAGATAATGAAATTGTTGAGAAAGTTGTAGGAGTTCTAAAGGAATTTGATGTTCCACATACCGCAGTTGTTTTATCTGCTCACAGAAACGCAAAGGAACTTGATGATTACCTTACGAAAACTCCAGCAAAAGTAATAATTGCCATTGCAGGATTAGCGGCAGCCCTACCAGGTGTTTGTGCAAGCAAAACAAAAAAAGTAGTAATAGGGGTTCCAGTTTCTTCTAAACTTGGTGGAATGGATGCTTTATTATCTATTGTTCAGATGCCCTCCGGAGTTCCGGTTGCTACCGTAGGAATTGATAATGGAAAAAATGCTGCACACCTAGCAATTAGAATTCTAGCTTTGAATCAAGATAATCTAGGGGAGAAATTACGTAAGAAACTTAAGAGTTAGTATCTCGAGGAGATTAATAAAATGGTTGAAGAAGAAAAGAAAGAAGACGGTATTAAAGATATAAAAGAGGTCTTTTATGATAATCTAGATAATTGGCCGACAGAGACGATTAAAAAGAACCTCTTCAGGTTGCGACCCGAGGAAGGAGCCGAAGTTTATCTTAACTTGAGTGAAGGTTACCATGACATCACAAATCAGGGTTTAGAAGTTGAGAAGAAATTCAGACCGAAAGTCACCATTCGTACACAAGAATTAAAGACCGAATTAGTTAGATGGAAAATTGGAGGAGGAGCTTTCTTCAGGGTTATTGCAGATTCCCCGAATCTTAATACAGCAATGAAATTGTGTATACAATACTTCATTGTCTGGACAAGACAGCTATTTCCTTTTCAATTCAGCTTTTTGAGCATTCCATTTTTCATTGCGACGCTTTTCTTGTCACAATTTACCTTAGCATATCAACCAGAAAATGCTACACTCGGAACTTATTTGACGTTTTTAATTACAGGTTTACTATTCATTTGCTTAGGTCTTTGGACGTATTTTGAAGGGTTATATAAGAGATACATTAAAGGATACAAAAGCTGGAAAACTGTCCCAGATAGTATGATAGGATTTGTATTGCCTGGATTGCTTTTCTGGACAACTGCTTTGGAATATGCAATATATAATCTAACCTCAACTACTCTAATAAAAACACTAATTCCAGTCAGCGCTTGGTTATCACTTCTCATAGGAGCAGTTGTTCTATTCATTGGAACTGATGCTTTTTTGAGAGGAGAAAAATCGTACGTAGAGAAATTCTCACATCCCATGGATTATGCTCCACTAATGCTGTATTTGTATAAGAATAAAGCAGGAAATTGGGATATAGAAGGAACTCAATTCGATTATTTCCATTATAAGACATCCTTTATTCATAAAGAGAAGTTATCTTACAACGAAGAAGAGGATGAAAAGAAAGAACACCCTTGGTTCCTAATTGATAGATCGTGGCATGCTTTTAGAGAATACATCAAACCTAACATAATGATCAGATTATTTGCCAATGTAATTTTCAATATCATTGCATGGCTGATTATCGTTGGTGTCTATGTTATTTTTGTTATTGAGAAATTTTGGTTAGATATAGGAACACTAGAAGCTAATTTTACTCATCCTGTATTCTTTATGCTAATCTATGTTTTACTGCCAATTATGGTTGTTTTCATGCTATGGTCAATTAGTCGAACAAGAGAATACAAGCTAGATATCTGGGAAGACCTTTCAGAGAAGGACGATGATGAATTAACAAGAAATCATCACTTATCATATGATAGGTTACGCATTCTCTGGAATCTTCGCAATAGAGAACATATTGGAGAACAACGATTCACCGAACTTTGGTCCAAAAGTAACTGGATAGAGGGTGACAGTTCTCGATTAGTTGCTCGAGTAAAATTACAATTTCCATTTGACCGCTACAAAGATTGGCATACCTTAAGAGACACACAAGAAGAATTGTTATCATTAATTGCAGTGCAAACAAAAGAAGAAGAGCTAAGAACACTTCATGCAGAGATTGCAGAAGTTAAAAAAGATCTACAAAAACAAATGATAGAAGGAATTGACTCAATCGAAGAAGAACTCGATGAATACTTTGATGAACAGAAAGAAGAGATAGAGGAAGAAAGAGCTGATCTAAAAGAAATATTAGGAGTCATCGAAGACGAAGTTGTTGAGGAAACTACAACTGAAGACATGGATACTGTCGATGAAATCATCGAAGAAATTGAAGAAGTAACCGAGGATGTATCTGAACCAGCAACTGAAGAAATTTTTACAGAAACAGAAATTCCTGATATCCCAGATGTCGAAGAAGAGAAAGAAGAAACACCTGGCAAAGAGGATATAGAAGATTTAGGTGTTCCTGACTTACCACCAGTAGAAGAAGATAAAAAAGAACCAGAGGAAGAAGAGGAATTTACTATTCCTGACATTCCAATAGATGTAGAAAAAGAAGAAGATTAGAGAGAAACACAGAATTATTCTGTTGTTTCAACACTATTCTTTTTTCTCTTTATTTTTTCTCTCCATTTTTTCCATCTTTCTTTTAGAAGAGTTCTTGTTGTTTGATTTTCCATCTTAGCAATTTTGTTTAGGAAATTAATGTCAAATTGCTGTTTCTCAGTAAAGAATTGTCTGGTAAACAAGATGTTTGTAATTATGCTTGTGATAAATGAAGCAGATAATAACATCAGAAATATAACAATCTGATAAATAGCAGCTTCTACAGGCGGAATTCCGCCAATAATCATGCCAGCCATTAATCCCGGAATTGTAACGATTCCTAATGATGCTACTCTATTAATCGTTGGAGTAAGACCTGCGCGATAACAATCACGAAGAATGTTTTGAATAGCTCTATATGGACTATCACCTAAAGCTAGAGCAGCTTCGATACTCCCTTTTGATTTAATTATATCTGATTTTGCCCGTTCAACAGCTATTCCTGACACTCTCATAGCAAAAGAAATAACCATACTTCCGATCGGAATCACATACTCACCAGTTAATCCAGCGATAGTTCCAGTTTCATTTGGTATAATTCCATCAAATCCTGGAACAACATACGAAAACATAACTAAAGTCATAATGACTAAGCTACTCGAGGTAATCGCAAAGAATCCTATCAGAAACATTCGAGGATATGGATAACTTCTTGCATTTGTAAAACCAGCAAAAAGACACATAAAAAATAAGATGAGATACAACATCCAGATTTTTCGAACACCAAAGATTAGACCTAGAATCGAACCAAAAAGAACAACTTGAATTGTACCCCTAAGAAAACTCCAAAAGAATTTGGATTCAAGTTTAGTTTTCTGCCAAAATGAAAGTCCAATCAAAACTACTAATAAAATAAACGCTAATCCAATTCTAATCCAGATGCTTGTTTGACTTAGAGAATCCCAAATATCTATTAAAAATTGAGGAACCATTATTTCCCCTCCTTATTTTTGAAAAATGAATGAATTTCTTGATCATTATACCGTTCAAAGAAATCCTTTGAAGTTGTTTTTTCTATCATTAATCCTTCTTTAAGAAATAATAACTGCTCAGTTAAGCGCTTAGTTTGCTCGAGAGAATGTGTAACAATAATTATTTTTATGCCTTCAGAAGCAAGTTGCTTCAAAGTATTTTCGATGATTTCCTCTGAAACAATATCTAGGGCTGTTGTTGGTTCA
>DAOVPS010000169.1:0-7303 GCA_030629105.1 Candidatus Heimdallarchaeota archaeon | reverse complement strand
TCCGGACAATAGCTAACAATATCGTATCCATTCGTCGGCAGCGTTTTCCTGCAGGTACAAAATGGTGGCAGCGGGGACTAATAGATGCTCAAAGAAGTTTCTACAATGTGGATTGGGTAGATTTATCTCCTACTCCAAGTGGAGCATTTGAAGCTAGTAGTACAGATACAGCTTTAGATCATGAACTTGATAAGAAAGCTATCATTGCTAGTCAAACAGACAAAACAAAAGATTTTGCACAAAGCGATTCAAAATTAGCTTTGACTGTATCCATTGTAGGTCTCTGTTCAGTATTATTCATCGTTGTAAGCATTTTTGGATTTATCTTGTCTATTTCTGCTCGAAAACATGAAGGTAAGAATGAGACTAATAAAGCAGCATTAATAATTTCCAGTATTACAATAGCTTTGCTATTAGCAGGTGTTATTGTTTTATCTATCTTGAAGATAGGACTTCTAGGTCTTTTCTAGGATTCCTCTTCTTGTTTCTTTTTTGCTTAAACTCTTTTTCCTTTGAGCATTTCGGAAATCATCCCGACAAAATTAACCTTTTATTAAAAAACCTTATATAGTAATTTTCTTTATTTGATTTCACCGGAGAAGTAGTTTTTAATTCATAACTTCTTGAGTTGAATTGAAATGTCTAGACGAAGCAAAACTGAATTCCCATTAGCTCCTATTGAGCGTGTTATCAAAGAAACTACCAATTTGCTTGTTAGTGAAAGTGCTGCTAAAGAACTACGGGATGTTCTCACCGAAGTGGCTGAGGAGCTTGCACTAGATGCTGCAGATCTTGCAAAATTTGCTAATAGAAAAACCATAAAGGATCGGGATATTGCTCTTGCCTATAAAAATATGAGAAAAAGTAGATAGTATTTTTTTGCCTTTACTCAATCTAATGCTGTAATACTAATTTTTATAAAAGCAAATGTTACATAAGAATTCCTAATCAAATCGCAAATAGGTGATTCTCATTGGCTGAAAAAATAACCTTGAATGATCTCAATATTATGTTTGGTGAAGATTTCATCCCACCAGAACTCGACAAGAAAATTCTTATGAAGCATTTCGACGTAGGGGCAAATCGAATTATTGGTAAGAAGACACTCGATAAAGTTAAGGAAGTTTTACTTGCAGCAATTGAAACAACCAAAGCAGAGCAATACAGAGATAAAGGGAGAGTCATTAGTTCGCCTGCTGCACGATATCATCAACATCTTGCTGTTAGTAAAGAATCACAATCTTTAGATAAAGAAGAAAAAGATTCAAAGTAAAACAAACTTAAATAATCAATTAGACTTTTGGAGCTTATTGAGGATTCGCTAAAATGAAAAAAGAGCTCCATATTGCTTTTGATGATACTGATTCACTCAAAGGTTCTTGTACTACTCATTTAGCTACCCTTATTGTTCACGAAATTTTTGATCAAGTTGATTTTATTGATTTTCCAAATCTTATCCGATTGAATCCCAACATTCCTCATAAAACCAGAGGTAATGGAGCTATTGCTATTCGAATAGAGGGAGATAACTCTGATCTAGAGGTTGTTCGAGAAGTTGTTATTAAAACTGTTAAGAAATTGTCTCGGTTAGAGGATGAGAACACAAATCCGGGCATTGCTTTTGTATCCAATACTATTCCTAAGGAAGTAAAGCATTTCTCTAAGAGAGCAATGTGGGACGTCATCGCTATTCCTGAAGCAGAGGAATTTAACTCACTTGCAAATGTTGATTTGATTAAATTTGGTAATGGTAGAGGTATTATTGGTGCTCTTGGAGCTATTGGTAATCCCTTAGAGGATGATTTCACATATGAACATCTTGCATATCGAACAGCAAAAAATTTTGGTACAAAAAGAATGATTGATCGCGAAAGTATTCTTGTAGCAGATAAGGCAACACCTCTTACGTTTAGTAATGTGGATTATGAATACAATTCCGTTATGATTACACCTCGTGGAGCAGACCCAGTTTTTTCAGGTATTAGAGGTGAAACCTTCGCAGAAGTAATGAAAGCTTGGAGTTTAGTGAAACCACTAGAAGAAATTGCTATGTTAATGGTTTATAGAACGAATCAACATACAAATCAACATTTCACTAAGGAGTTTCTAATCAATCAATTGAAACCACATCTCTCAGTAATAGTTCATGGGACTATGAGTAAAAATCCCCAGTATATAGAAGGCAGCCATCTTATTTTTTCAATTCGAGATGACACAAACGAAATCGATTGTGCAGCTTATGAACCTACTAAGAAATTTAGAGGAGAATTAAGTAATTTAACTATTGGAGATGAGGTCACAGTCTTTGGTGGAGTTAGACCTGCCGGAAAGAATCATCCAATGACAATTAATATCGAGCGATTGAGAGTTAACTCATTAGTAAAACACTTCATTTATGAAAATCCATTCTGCGAGAAATGTGGTGCTCGTTTAAAGTCAGCAGGGAAAAATAAAGGATTTAAATGCCAAAAATGTTCAGCAGTTTATCGAGAGAAAAAACAAATAGAAAAAGAATTGCCTAGAAAAATTTCCATAAAAGAATATTTGCCGCCAATAATCGCTCATCGGCATTTAACAAAACCAGTTGAAAGAATGAATCGGAATAACAAAAATAAACAAATTGGGAGATCAGATATTGCTAGGATTTTGAAATTGTTAATTAATTTCAAGAATTAGTGCAAAAAAAGTTTTTTTTATAAAAGGAAACAATATTTAAGACGAGATTTAACTTATATATAGCATAAGATTTTAATAAATATTAAAGGAATTCAATTTTAGATAGTTAAATATGAAGGAGGAAAATCCTTTGATTACAATAAATGAATACGAGTTTGATGAAACCTTACACTATTATACCGGTGGAGATGGACATATCTGGTTAAAGAAACTTGATGATGGAAAAGTTCGAGTTGGATTTGACGATTTCGGACAAAAACTTGCAGGAAAAATACTTTTCGTGAGACTTATACCACCTGGTAAGGAACGACCTAAGGGTAAGAGTATGGGGACAATTGAAAGTGGAAAATATGTTGGCAGTCTGAAATGTCCAATAAATGGTACAATTGTAGAGGTCAATGAAGAATTAAAGAAAAATGCTTCATTACTTAATGATGATCCTTATGGAACCGGTTGGATAGCTATTATTGAACCCAAGGATCTTGAAGCTGATTTGAAAGAAGACTTCGTTTTCGGTGAAGCTGACATTAAGACCTGGATTGAGAAAGAAGTAGCTCAACACGTTAAATAAATCTAATTCTTTCCTTCTTCTTTATTTTTAAAAAACTCAGAGGAATCTAGGTTTTCAAACAAAATGATTTGTGTTTGAATTAAAGAATGAGTAATCAGCCACCAGCAACAATTTGAGTTATAATTACTTTATCGGTAGTCTCAACTTCTTGATCAATTTTAGCCGCTTTTTCATTAATTATTACAGCCATAAGATTAATAGGAACATCTGTGAAATCAAGAATTTCGTCTAATCGTTTTTTTCCTTCGAAATTAACTTCTTTTTCTTCGAATCCAAAGTATTTTTTTACAAAACCGATTATTCTGATTTTCATTTTTGTTCACAATATAAGTTTCAACTAGGTGTAAATTAAGCATTGCTATTTATGAAGTAAATAAAAACAAAAGTCTTCATTTAAAAAGTGAACTAAAGTCATTTCTGTTTTTTTTGCGAAAAATTCATACACGAAAAGCATATTAACAACATATTCTGTTGAAAACTTTAGACAAAGGAGTCTTTGATAAAATTGGCAAATTATGATAAAGATTTCTTGAGAAAATATCAAAAAGCCAGAGATGAGAAGAATTCCATTCTCTGTGCTGGGTTTGATCCAGCAATTCCCAATCAACGAGAGAAAAACACATTGTCTGAGAAATATTTCAAAGATAATAAATCTGTTGAAGAAGGAATCATGGCTTTTTTTGAAGAATTTCTTGAGAGTGTTCAAGATTATTGTTGTGCTATAAAACCGAATAATCAATATATATTCCATATGGGATTAAAATCCTATCAAAAAATGAATAAAATGGTTCATGACCAAGGATTAATTTCTATTTTAGATCAGAAAATAGGAGATATTGGTTCAACAAATGATTCTGGTTTCTATTGGATGAATGAAATGGGATTCGATGCAGTTACCTATTCCCCTTTTGCTGGCAATATTGCTGAGAGTTTAAATTCCGCTCACAAAGTAGGGATGGGATTAATTACTCTTACACTAATGTCCAATCCAGATGCAATCTACTTTATGAAAAACGCAGAAATTGAAGGGAAAAAAGGATTTGAGTTTATTGCACAAAAAATGAATGAACTAAATGGTGATGGAATTGTTGTGGGTGCTACTGGTCATGTAACAGCTAATGACCTTGAGAAAATCAGAGAATTAGCGGGAAATGATGTAGTCATGTTAATTCCTGGTATAGGTAAACAGCAAGGTGATCTTAAGAAAGTAATTCAGTTTGGAGGAGAAAATGTATTACTCAATGTTGGGCGAGCAATCCTTTACTCTGAAAATCTAAAGGAATCCGCAAAGAAATATAATATTCAATTCAATGAGGTAAGAAAGGGAAAATAATCATTTAGTTGGTTATTTTCCATACTCACATTTCTCTTAAGAATTTTCTAAACATTGCTACATGAGTGAATGGTAGTGTTGTGATCTTACTTTTTCTTACATTACCAATTTCACTTGTCTTTACAACGTGTTCCTTTCCGTTTATTATTACTTTTGGCGAATTTATCTGTCGTGATAAATTACCTTTAAGAACAAATGAAACTGAGAATTTCTTGTCTATATCCCATGACATTACCTTTTCATCACCAGGGGTTAGCTCTGAGGGGAGGAATTCAGCAGCTACCAACCCACTTTCAACTTCATTTGTTATTGTACATGGAACAGATGTGGAAGAAATAATTGTACAAATGTAGTTGTTTTCTTTGGGTGCTTTTTCAATTATTTTTGAAATCATAATAGATTCATCTTTTATTGGAATTGATAAATCTGTTCTCCAAATTAATGGAGATGGTTTTATGATATATTTTTGTAGGAACTTTGTTCCACTTTCAACATTTATTAGATTTTGTTGTATGTTCATACCATATTTTAATCCAAAATCTATGAATTCCATTTCATCAGTAATCGTTTCTTCTGTTAACTGCATTTCAGATGGAATTAAATCTCTAATAAATAATTCATCCAAAGTTACTGGTAATAAGTTTAAGACTTCTGATGTGAAATAAGTTCTCACGTTTCCATCTTCATCTTCTTCTTTTAGCAATGAATTATAATCTTGAACTATGCGAATTTCCTCTCCCTTTCGTATCATAATTGTTCTAGGAATTCTTTTTTCTAAAGCGTAAAATGCTTTTACTTCTCCACTGGGAGGAAGGGAAGAGATTTTCCAAGTGATTTTCAAGCCACCTTCAACAAGTTCTTGTTTGTGTTTTCCGCCTTCTTTGCAAGTAACGTCTTTTATTTTGTAAAGGTAAGGGATAATATCTGAAACTATTACATTTTCTAATTTATGCTCAGTCTCATTCTTAAAAGAAGCAACAAGGTTATGTTCAAGAATTTTCTCTGAAGGAGTTATTTCTAGATTCAATTTGTCTTTGTGCTCTATTCCTCCACTATTCTTATAGGAGATTTTTCTGAGAACGGTATTTGAAACAGGTGTCTGATGCTTTTCAAGCATATCATATAATTCATCCTCTGATAAAAGATGATCAGATTTCAAAGGTATCTGATTTGCTAAAACATCAACTTCAATTGAGACCAGATCAGATGCTTCAACATGCTCAATGGTTACTCGTGAAAGTTTTTCTAAAGCTTGAGAAGCTTTCTTGATTATCTGGTATGCTTCTTCCTCTCCAAGTTTTATGCCAAGTTTCTCAAAATATATCGCACACCAAACAGCTAGTCTCCTGTCATTTATAGGCAAATTTGTTCTATTCTGTATAAACATCTTCAGAGCTTTAGCAATTGAAAATAATGATCTTGCTTTATGTTGCATAATTAGTTCATTATTATCGTCATAAATTCTGACAACTGCTTCAATCACTTCGAAATTATCTTTTTCACTTATTGGGGTGACTGAAAGAGACAGACTTGCTATGCCTGGAAACTTTGTGATCTCCGCTTCTTTGTCTTTTGGTTCACTCATTTCTAACACCAGTTCATTTACACTTCTTTACACTAAATGTTACTTTTATATTAAATTTAGTTTTGAAGCATAAATATCAGTAGATTTTTTGAGATTAAATCTTTTGAGGTATGAACAATTCTAAGTAAATTGCTTTCAAAAGATTAATTTAGTATAACCACAAATTAAAAAACTCGTAATGATATTTTTACAATATAGATATCTTAACGTTGTGGTGTGAAACGAATGCTGTATGCCATAAAACATGCATTAAGAGGTATCAGTCGTCGAAAACTGAAGAACCTCATAAATACTATCGGCATACTTATTGGGGTTTCACTTTTAGCAGGTGTACAAATAGCTACTGATTCTCTTGTGAACGCTATGCAAGAAACTGTAAGTCTGCGATATGGTGATGCAGATATAGTTATACAAAAAGGCGAATATATACCGGAATTTTTTGACTATAGTGTTTATCAACAACTAAAATTAGATTGGGAATTATTTCCCTATTGGGATGCAATGGCTCCGAGAATAACATCACAAGTTATCGCTATTTCGTCTGCAACGGAACAGACAGAGCCTTTTGTTACGATTATTGGAATAGATGAAACATTAGATGAGCCTTTTGGACAGTTAATACCGGATGATACATTTGGGAATAATGATTTTGATTTTAATGATCTAGAACTTCAGTATAGTGGTGATCAATTACTATCTGCTGAGTGTATAATTGGCAATCTTTTAGCAGAAGATGTTATTAACTTCAAGGAAGAAGACGAAAGATTGGTTATGCCTAATGTAAATCTAATGTCAATTCTCTACACAAATGTCAGTGGGATTCTAAATACTGAGACATTGAATGTTAAAGGAATAGCTAAAGTTGAAGGTAAAGGTGTCATTAATACTGGATATGTAATTTTTATGAAATTAAGCCATCTACAAGTATTATTCAAAGCAACCAGTTTAGGTATAAACAATATCATTATCAGCACAACTAAGGGAAATGATAATGCTGCATTTGTTAAGAATCTCATTCATGAAAGATTAGCATATCATTATGGAGAAGAAGGTGGAAAATTCCAAGTTGATGCTCAAAAATTAGAAGCATTTAGGGACATTGAGGATTCTATCGGTAATTTCCGAGTTGTTTTGTATG